>JAGNMT010000045.1:0-12573 GCA_017991025.1 Verrucomicrobiales bacterium | reverse complement strand
GCCGGCCCCGAAAAGCCGTTGGCGAGGGATCGCAACGGAGCCTGGACTTCAAGAACGACGTGCGGCGCAAGGTCGAGCACCCGGGGCAGGTAGCGGAGACATTGCATTTCGTCACCCAGTCCCTGATTGCCATAGATGAGCAGTGTTTCCGAGGCGGAAAGTGCCTCCCCTCTCCAGCCCGGCGCAGCGGCCCGGATGTCGGCCCCGTGCCCTATCAACTCGAGCCTGGCTTCGTATTCGGACCAGGCGGAAGCGTAATCGCCGAGGGACAGAAGGGTGAGAGACAGGTTCAATCGATAGTTAGCCCGCGACGGGTTGAGTGAGAGGGCCCGACGCAGACAAACGGCGGAATCTTCGAAACGGCCGATCGATCTCAGGCAATTCCCGAGATTGTTCCACGCCGATGCATTACCCGGCGTCGTAGCTACGATCGCCCCGTAACTATCGATGGCAGCTTGAAAATTCCCGCTCTTTTGAAGAGCGAAAGCATCAGAAAAGGAAAGATTTTGAGGCGGAGAATCCATCCGGTTAAAAGAGCAGGAACTAGCGGTAACCGCCACCAGAACCGTCACCCGGACACCACGCATTCTCCACTGGAAAATGCACGTGGGCCAGGTCAGCGGGTAACTTTCGGGCGATGTCCGCCCGACTTCACTCCTTCCCGTCCGGTGAAGAAAACGATCCGCTCGAATCGGTATCGGGAACCGCTTGCCTGGCAATCTTCATGAGACAAAGACATGGGCGATGTAATAGTCTGGGACCAAATTGCCAATCCTTTAGGCATAACGACCAGCTGCTACTAACGAGTGTAATAAAGGTGCTGCCAACAAGGATATCAGTGGCCCAGTGCGCCCCCGCAATCAATCTCGGGAGAGCACACAAAATCGCCACCATGATCGCCAGCGCGCCCCATCTCCTGCCGGAGAAGTAAGTGATATAGACCACCCCGACGAGCAGCACCGCTCCGTGGTCACCCGGAAAACTGGATGCCGAAGTGTCTTTCAGCGTCCAGGTGATGTGATCAAGTTGGGACAGCCGAACGGCCAGGTCTGTGATTATCAGAGACGGCGATAACCGACTAAAGTCAAACACGGTGAAACGGAACGCCTGAACCCAAACTACCGTTACGATGAGCAGGAAGATGCCCATCTTAAGTTGTTCGAGCCGCTCCTCAGGGATCGCTTTTCGGAACACGCTAATCCATACCACCAAACCCAGCAGCGCGGCACTCACCAGATCGAAGGCCCGATTGTTGGCAGCGGCCCAGATTATCTGAGCGGTCCTGTTGTCTCGCAGACCACCATTGAGGTTTCCGAAGACATTGTAGTCAAGCTGTTTCCAGAATCCGCCCGATCCGGCTGCGGCGTACTCAAGAATTTTCACACCATCCTTATTGATTGTGATTTCCTGAGTCTGATACCAACTATAGTAAAGAAGGGCAGCAGCGAGATGGCAAATAATCAAAATGACAATCGATCTTGATCTTCCAGTTGAAGAACGCTCCGAGCTTTTCATCTATTCAATCCTGCCTGTATTTTCGTAGTGACCTATTTTCACCCCCGTCAACTCGAAACCCTGAGTCTGAGGAAATTCAAAAGCCGGGGATGCCCTGAATACATTTTTCGATGCCCATTTGAGCGCTGATTGATTAACTCGTCAAGCACGACGCGCTACCCGCTGGGACATCATTACCGGGCAGACCGCCCCCCCTTCCGGCGTTCTTCCCGCCCGGAGACCTCCCCCCTGCTTATTCACCCGGAAACCAGAAACGGAACTCGGTAGTATGATGACAGAGTTCCGCCGGTCGAAGAACACTCGAGGGAAAATCCGGTAATGTCAGGCGTCCTGCCAAAGCCAAGATGACAGTTGCGAAGGCGGGGATTTGCATGACTTTACTCGCATGATGAGGATGCCTCTTTCGTTTCCCCGCGTCAATCGGGCACTTTTGTTTACCGCGCTGCTGCTTCCTGAAGGATGGGCATCGTCCACCGACTGGGCGCGATACCGTGGACCGGGAATGGATGGAATTTCGCAGGAGTCTGGATTACGCTCATCGGGCGAGGCAACGGTCGTCTGGAAAAAAATGGTCGGACTGGGATACAATTCGCCGGTCATCGGTGGCGGCAAAGTAATTGTGACAGGCCACGACGGAAAGGAAACGGACACCGTATACTGCCTGGACGAAAAGACGGGCGGGGAAAAATGGAAGTTCTCTTACCCGCAGCCGCTGGGTGACCTCTATTTCCAGGGGGGCACCACCGGAACGGCAACACTGCATGGCGACCGGGTCTATCATCTTGCCCGTGAAGGGGAGCTTTTCTGCCTCGAAGCGGCCAGCGGAAAAGTTGTCTGGGAAAAGCATCTCCAGACTCATTTTAACTATAAGAAACCGACCTGGGGTTTCACCGGGACACCCCTTATCTGGGACGATTGGCTTTTTATCAACGCCGGAGATGCGGGCCTCAGTTTGAACAGGAATAGTGGCGAGGTAATCTGGAAGTCCGGAGACGAAGAAGCCGGGTATTCCACGCCATATCCGGTCGAACGCGACGGATGGCGGCTCGTTATTTTTTCCAACAAGCGGTCTTATGTCTGTGTCGACGCAAGCAACGGGACCGAAGTCTGGCGTTACAAGTGGATGACCCGTTACGGAGTAAACGCCGCGGACCCGATTGTCTCGGGCGACTCCGTCTTCATTTCCAGCGGCTATGGCAAAGGATCGACCCTCCTTAACTGGAAGGGCAAGGGCGAGCCCGTGAAGGTCTGGCAAAGCCGCGAGATGGAGTCCCAGATGAACGCGCCCGTCCTCATCGACGGGCATCTCTACGGGATCAGCGGAAATGAAGGGCAGGATGGGACCGGTATCCGCTGTCTTGAGTTGGCGACCGGAGCCGTGAAATGGTCTGATGTTTCGGTGGGCCATGGTTCACTCATGGCCGTGCAGGGCAATCTTCTGGTGCTCTCCGAGCAGGGGGATCTCCAGGTCGCGCCTGCTTCACCAAAGGAATATAAGCCGACCTTCACGCAAAAGGTGGTTGAACCCCGTGTCTGGACCGTGCCCGTCTTCGCCAATGGTCAGGTCTACTGCCGTAACGCCTCGGGTAGCCTTGTTGTGCTGGAGATGAAAGCGGCGGAGTGAGCACTCACTCCGAAATCAGTATTTTGCGAAAAGGGCCTAAGTCGGTCACTTCTCGTTACGTCATTAGACGTGATGAAACGGCTCTTTTCCTCCCTCTTACTTCTCAATCTCGGTTCGTGTCTCGTCGCCCAAAACACGCCGCATCCTCCGGTCTCACCTCCGGCCGTTGAGGCCGCTTCCGGTTCCGTCGGTTACATCCGCTATCTCAGTGAAGGGACCGATCCCGACCGGCTGCAGACTGCTGTGGTTCGATTCGAAAAGGGAGACACCATTGTGGATCTTGTGGCTGTCGTTCATCTCGGTGATGCCGCCTATTATGATAATCTAAACCAGTGGCTGAAAGGGTATGACAAGGTCCTCTATGAAATGGTGGGTGGCGAAGTCCAGCCGAAGGGGGAAGCGCCAGAGGGCGATCAGGCTCCGGACAAAGTGGCGGGCATTCACAGCCTGCAAAAGCTGGCAAAATCATTTCTCGGACTGGAGTTTCAACTGGACGGCATTGATTACGAAGCCACGAACTTTGTGCATGCCGATGTGAATTGGGACGAGCTCAACGAATTAATGACGGCCCGGAATGAGAACTTCGTGACGCTTTTTACCCGGGCGATGGCCCTTGCCGAAGAGGGCGAGATCACTGGAATCCCCTCGGACGAAACCGAGATCAAGGAGATGCTGAAGCAGCTCCTTTCCGATCTCATGTCCGGTGACAGCGGGTCCCTGAAGCGAACGATCGCCCCGCTCATGAGTGAGGCGGAAACCTTTATTTCCGAACTGGAAGGCAAAGATGGCACCGTCCTCGTGTCGGAACGCAACCGCGTCGTGATGGAAAAGCTTGCCGAAATACGGGGAAATCGCCGCGAAGGAAAATACGCTATTTTCTATGGTGCCGGCCATATGCTGGATCTTGAGAGGAGATTGCTCGCCGATGGCTTCACCAAGGGCTCCACCGCCTGGGCAGATGCCTGGACTATCCCGAAAAATGGGGCGACCGCGGCGGCGGGGGGCTCCACGCCTCCATCACCGTCGCCGGCTGATTTGCTGCTCAAGGTGCTGGACGAAAACCCGGAAATCATGAACACGATCCAGCAACTCGGCACGATGCTGGAGAACCTCGGCGGCACCGTAAAATCGCTCACGCCGCCTCCGCCGGTGAAGTGAGAAACGATCGCCTCGGGGAACGGCACCCGAGCCGCTCTTCACCGTCATCCGAATACCGCCTCAAGCCCCCGCCGCATGACTCCCGCATCGGGGGTACGTCCGGTCCAGTATTCGATTCCGATAACGCCCTGGGCGACAAGCATGCCGAGACCGTCAATGACGCGGCAGCCTTTTTCCCGGGCCTCGCGGACGAGACGGGTTGAGGGTGGATTCGGGATGACATCGGCGACGATCATTTCCTTTGAGATCGAGTCCATCTCGAGAGGAATGCGGGCATCGACGTCGGGAAAGAGCCCCATGCTGGTGGCATTGACAAGAATGTCAGTGTCCTCGGGAACACGAAAGTCACCGTCCCATTTCGCGTGGACGATCTCGATATCGTGTTCCAGTGACTTACGGAGCGGGCCGGTGAAGAGCGCTTCAAGTTCTCGACCGCGCGTTTCGCCCCGGTTAATGAGCGTGATTTTGGTGACCCCGGCGAGCGCCATTTCCACCCCGATGGCGCGAGCGGCCCCACCGGCTCCAAGCAGGACGAGGGATTTCCCGGCCGGATCTGCGAGTTCACGGAAACTGGAGACGAAGCCCTTGCCATCCGTATTCTCCCCGATAAAGCGGCCCTCGCGGTTAACAACACAATTGACCGCGCCCATCAGGGCGGCGGATTCACCGAGACCGTCGAGCAGATGGATCACCGCGACTTTGTGGGGGATCGTGCAGTTAAAACCCTGAAAGCCGAAAGCCCTCGCTCCGGCGACGGCGGCGGGGAGGTCCTCCGGTTTTACTTCCAGGGTGAGATAGCGCCAGTCGAGCCCCATATCCCGGAACGCAGGCTCGATCATGGCCTGGGTCGGGTTTTCCGCCACGGGGTAACCGAAGCACCCGACGAGTTCCTGTTTAAAATTTAATTCCGCAGCCATGTTGGCGGGATTGTAAAGAAGAGGAATCAGAGAGCAAGCCCCGACCTACATCTTTTTTCCCTCCCCTTTTCCGGAAAATGCGTCCATGATCCGAAGAATGCACTTCCCCTCGATCATCGAGAGAAAGCGAGACGGCGCGATTCTGACGGACGAAGAAATTCGTGAGGTGATTCGAGCTTTCACGCTGGGCGAAATGCCGGACTATCAAATGTCGGCACTCGCCATGGCGATCTATTTTCAGGGCATGACGGCTCAGGAAACCGCCTCCCTGACGCGATCGATGCTGGAGTCGGGTGAACGAATGCACTACCCCGGCACGGCCCCCCGGGTCGTTGACAAGCACTCCACCGGCGGGGTCGGGGACAAAGTCTCGCTCATTCTCGCACCCCTGCTGGCGTGTGATGATCTCTGGGTGCCAATGATTTCGGGCCGCGGGCTCGGCATCACCGGAGGGACCCTCGATAAACTGGAGTCTATCCCCGGTTTCCGTGTCGGTCTCTCGCAGGAGGAAGCGCTCGCGCAGCTCTCGGACCTCGGGGTTGTCATGATGGGGCAGACGGCGACGATTTGTCCGGCGGATAAAAAGCTCTACGCGCTCCGCGATGTCACCGCGACCGTGCCTAGTCGTCCGCTCATAGTCGCTTCGATCATGTCCAAAAAGCTGGCCGAGTCGCTCGATGCGCTGGTCCTTGATGTGAAGTTCGGTTCCGGTGCTTTTATGAAAACCCGGGACGAGGCCACCGCGCTCGGCGAAGCGATGAGGGAGGTCGGTGAGGCCATGGGGGTGTTGACCCGGATCTGTTACCACCCCATGGACGAACCGACCGGGCGTGCTGTCGGCAACGCGCTCGAGGTGGTCGAGGCCATCGATGTGCTCAGAGGCGGGGGACCTGCGGATCTCAGGCAACTCGTCATTAGTCTCGCGTCCGAAGTCAGCTTCGTTGATCCCGTGAAACTCGGCTCCTGGCTCGATGACGGCACCGCCTGGAAAAAGTTTCAGCATATGGTCGCGGCTCAGGGTGGTGATACGTCGGCCCTTGAAGACTTTGGCCGCGTGCACCCGGCTCCGGTCATCCGTGAAGTTCGAGTCTCGCATCGAGGAGTAGTCCGCCGGGTCGATGCGGATACCGTGGGCCGGGCCAGCCTCGCGCTGGGGGCCGGGCGCAGCCGGGCGGATGAGGCGATCAACCCGGCCGTTGGTTTTGATCAACTTGTCAAAGTCGGGGAGGAAGTGAAAGCTGGAGATGTCGTTGTGCGCATCCATGCGGCGAGCGAGTCCGGGGCGAGCGAGGCTGAACACCGGTTTCGGGGAGGGTTTCTATGCGAGTGATTTTCATTTCCTGTGCGGCGTTACTTTTGCTGTTTGTCTCCTGTGATCGCGGTGACACCCCTCAAGTCGTGATCGAGCAGGAGCCCTCCGTTGCTGCGCTTGTCACGACGGTGCTCAACGGCGGCGGGACCTTCCGGGACGTGCCTTTTTCCAGTCTCATTGAGACGTCTACCGGAAAACAAGTCCTGCCGGTCAATAGCGAGGATCCGGTCGATGCCGAGATTCTCGCGGGCATTGATGCCGCCATGCGGGAGGTTCTCAGGAGATTTAATCAGCCCGATTCGGAAACCTACGCCCAGAGTCGCATCAACGAGGTAAGTTCGTATTTCGAAAATGCTCTGATCGAGGTCCTCGACCGGGCTCCGGAGTTTGAGTGCGGATCCCCGCGCACCTCAGAGGGGAATCTGCAACGAGCGGGCTACCCTGACATCATGATAAGGCATTTGGAATCCGGTCGCATCGTCTATCT
The DNA here is from genome assembly GCA_017991025.1 of Verrucomicrobiales bacterium. Taxonomy (GTDB): domain Bacteria; phylum Verrucomicrobiota; class Verrucomicrobiia; order Verrucomicrobiales; family DEV007; genus Arctic95D-9. Next base: position 5,560 of record JAGNMT010000045.1, on the reverse strand, counting down.
CGACCCCAAACTCGTTCAGGAGGGCTCTCTCGAATCGAGTCTCCGGACTTTCTATTTCACCCCCCAGACCGAAACGAACAAAGTCCTCCACGATGCCAATCATCTCCTCGTTGGAATCGAGCATGATGGAAACACCGGCCAGTGGAAATACCTGCGGTGGCACCTCGTCGATCTTTCCCGTTTCAAGGTTCGCCTTAAAGCAGAGTTCCAGGCGAGCAACGAGGATCTCTATCGCCCGGAGTTGATCATCCAGTCCGGGACGGCGGAGGAGTGATCCAAATATGCCGCAAATTCAGGACAAATTTGATGAACAATACACCAACTCCCTCACTTCCAGGTCCCGTCCTCGTTCGTCACGAGGGCAACACCCCGCGAGAGCGCAGTGCCTGCGGCTGGCGGGATCGACTCATCAGCCGTGAGGATTCCGGACTACACCCGGCGGCCTGGGCGCATGCGGTTGACATTGACGGAGCCAAACTACATTACCATCGCCGCTCCACCGAACTCTACTACGTTCTCGACGGCGAAGGCACCGTCGTCCTCGACGGGAAAGAAGAGCCTGTCTCCTGCGGTTCTATGGTGCATATTCCGCCCGGAGTGGTTCACGGAGCGCGGGGGCGGATGAGGGTTCTCGTCGTGGGAATTCCCGACATCGCGGAAGACGACTATTTTGAAGTCGCCGAGCCTCAGCCCTGAGCTTTACTTCGTCGTCGGCTTCATCACAAAAAGCCCGTGCGTCGCCTTATAGGCTTCATTGGCATCCATTGTTTTAAATTCGTGACCGGCACCCCACGAGTCCGAGAAAATGAGGCGTTTCGTTTTGGGATTGTAACCAATGATCATACGCATGTGGCCGCCGCTGGCCTGCTCTTTCAGCGGCGGGTCTTCGGGAAACAAGCCCACCTCGAGCGACCAGAGCAGCGGGATGCCGGCATCGATGCTCTTTCTAATCATCGAATGGAAGGCCTCTTCAGGCACTTCCGGCCCGACATACTTGCCATCGACCAGCTCGACGAGTCCCGATTGTTGCCTCACTGCCAGGCAGGTGAACCGTGTCTTGAAAAAATGATCGATCGCCCCGAGTTGCTCGTTGATCTCCAGAGAACTGGTGCCGCGTTCCGGATCAGATCCCGCGATTTGGGCAAGCTGGTGCATGTCGCAGGGAATTCCGTAGTATTCAAAAAGCCGCTGTGCCGACGCGACGACGCAATACCCTTTGGCCCCCTGGTCGACCATGGGAATCCCCGTGATAGAGACCGATCCATCTTCCTTGCGCTTCAGATTTCCCGGCAAGGCCGATAACTTGACAGACGCGCCGGCCCTGTCCTGCATTGCCGCTTCGTAGGCCCCTCCCGCATCGCGTTTAGCGAGGCGCATACGGAGAAACTCGGTGTTGCCGGGAGCCTCGGCATTGTGCTCAAGGACCGCTTTGCCCCGCGCGGAAATCCAGAGAAATCCCGAAGTCAAGAGCCCCTGAGTTGGGCGAGCCTCGCGCTTCGTCGGGCGGATCGCGAGCTGTTCCCCGATGTGTTTGCCCATCGCGACGAAACGTTTGTTGAAGTCATCCGTCGTGATCGTGCCGCCGTCGCCCCGATTGTAAATCGAGATGGTAACGCCCATGAGCGTGCCGTCTTTGAAGTCAATGACCGCCTCTTCGATCGGCACCGTGCCTTTCAGCAGGGTGAGGTCGACCTTCAGGTTGTCCATGTCCTTGCGCTGGAAAATCGCCCGCGTTTTGTCTTCGGTGAGCCATTTAAAATACGGGTTGCGGGACCAGTTACCCTGTTCAAAACGTTTTTCCAGATCATCCGGGGTGAGCGCGTAGGCCCCGGGGAGGCTGATAAAAGGATCAAGATCGCCGGTGAGCGACTGCTGCCCAACGACCGGAGTATGGCCGGCCGTCAGAAGGGTGGCAGTCAAAATCACCGTTGCGAGTTGTGAATCTAAGGACATCGGGGGGACTGTATCGAATTCCGCTAAATGTGTCCCGCAAAATCGTAGAGACAACATTTTCCGTTTGTCATCGCTCCCAAACTCTGAGACAACAGGCGGAAGTTAATCCATTCAAGTTCCCCATCAGATGAAGAAACTCATCAATAATCCCCTCAAAGTGGCCGACGAACTCGTCGAAGGCCTCGTCGATGCCTATAACGGCGAGTGCCGGTATGTCGGCTCCCGTTCCATTATCAAGACTCATATCCCGGAGAACAAGGTCGCCCTGCTCGTCGGCGGCGGTAGCGGGCACGAGCCGATTTATCACGGCCTCGTGGGTCGTAATCTCGCCGACGGTGCCGCCTGCGGTGACATCTTTGCCGCCCCTCCCCCAAACATCGTTCTGGAGGCAACCGAGGCTGTCAACCGGGGCAACGGCGTGCTTTACCTCTACGGCAATTATGCCGGTGATGTCATGAACTTCGACATCGGTGCCGAGCTGGCCGACGACGAGGGTATCAAAGTCCGCACCGTTCTCATCTGGGACGACGTCTGTTCCGCCCCGCCGACGCAGAAGAAGAATCGTCGCGGTATCGCCGGACTGGTTCCTATCGTGAAAATCGCCGGTGCCGCCTCGCAGGTCCTCACGACCCTGGCCGAGCTGGAGGCCGTCGCCAAAAAGGCCGTCCTGCAGACCCGCTCGGTCGGTGTTTCCATGGAACCGGGCTCCATCCCGGCCACGGGCAAACCCACCTTCGACATTGACCCGGACAAGATCGGTCTTGGCATGGGTATCCACGGAGAGCCCGGCGTCGGTGAGATCCCCATGTCCTCCGCCGACGAGCTGACTCCGCAGATGCTGAGCTACATTTTTGAGGATTTTGAAAAGGACGAGGAAGTCGAAGCCCTCGCAGCCGGGGATGAAGTCCTCATTTTTGTAAACTCCCTCGGCGCCACGACGATGATGGAACTCCTTATCGCCCTCCGTGCCGCGAAGAAATGCCTCACCGAGAGAGGTATCAAGATCTACGACGTCATGGTCGGGCCTCTTGTGACCTGCCAGGAGATGGCCGGCATTTCCTTTTCGATCACCCGGATGGATGCGGAATTGAAGAAATATTGGGAAATGCCCTGCCAGTCCGTGTGCTTCAGCAAGATGGAAGGACGCTACGGCGGCTGACAGTCCTTTCTTAATTGCACTAAATCGGTGAGTGAAGAGGGTTGAATCCTTCACTTAACCCTGTTTAGTCATCGAAAATCCAAGTCATGGGAAAAGAATCACTCAGTATTAATGAAGTCCGCGACATGATGATCGCGGTGGCCGACAAGATCATCGAGGCCGAGCCTATTTTGACCGACGCCGACCGGGCACTCGGCGACGGCGACCATGGCGTGGGTATGGAGCGCGGTATGAACGCGGTCAAGGAGGCCCTCGCAGGGCAGGAGTTTCCCGGCGTTGGAAAAGTCTTCATTGCTGTAGGCACGGCCATGATGTCGAGCATGGGCGGCGCTTCGGGTGCTCTTTTCGGAACCCTTTTCCGGTCAGGAGGAAAAGCGATCGGCGACGCGCAGACTCTGAGCGGCAGCGAACTGGCAATCATTCTCAAAGAAGGCACCGACGGTGTCATGGCTCGCGGTGATGCCAAGCCCGGTGACAAGACGATGGTGGATGCGCTTTTCCCCGCCGCCGAAAAGGCGAAGGAAGTCGCAGGACTCCCCGTGAGTGAAGCCCTCACCGCTGTCGCCGATTCCGCTGCCGCAGGGCGCGACGCGAGTGAAGGCATGATCGCTACGAAAGGGCGCGCCAAGACCCTCGGGGAAAACTCTCTCGGTAAACCGGACGCGGGGGCTGTCAGCGTCGCGATCATCGCTGCGACGATGCGTGACTACGCGGCTTCGCTCTGACAGAACCGCCGCAACCGGCGGGTCCGGGTTCATTGCGGAACTCTCCGCACGTGCTCTAGTGCGTACACTCAGTTATGGCTGATCCAAAAGACGTCTACACGATTCACGATCTCCGGAACTGGACCGGGGCGACGGATTCGCTCAAATCTCCTGCCAGACTCGCCGTAATCGGGGATCCGGTCGCCCACTCGCGTTCGCCGGAGATGCATAACCCCGCCCTCAAAACGGCCGGGATCAATTGCGAATACGTCCGCCTTCACATCCTCCCGTGCGAAGTCGACGAGGCGCTCAGTTTGTTGAAATCATGCGGCTTCATCGGCGTAAACGTGACGATCCCGCACAAGGCAGCCGTCTTTGATGCCGTTGATGATATGACGGAAGTGGCACGGCGTATTGGTGCCGTGAACACCGTCAAGATCGATGGTGATCGACTCATTGGCCACAATACCGACGCGCCCGGTCTGAAGCGAGCGATCAGGGAGGAATTTTCGAAGGACCTGAGCGACCTGAGGATCATGATCATCGGCGCCGGCGGCGGTGCCGGGAAGGCGGCAGCAGTGCAGTGCGCGATGGACCAATGCAGGCGGCTCGTCCTTGTGAACCGGACCGTAGCGAAAGCACAGGCCCTCGCCCTTGAATTGCAGAGCCTATTGACGGCCCCTGAATCGCTCAAAGTCCCGGCCAGGCAGATCGTGGCGATCCCCTGGGAGGAGGAGGCAATGGAACGCGAGATGAAACAGGTCGATCTGATCATCAACGCCACTTCCATCGGCATGAAACCCTCCGATCCCGAAGTCCTGCCGCAACATTTCATCGAGCCTCATCATCTCGTCTACGACATGGTCTATTCGCCGTCACAGACAAAACTCATGGCGAGCGCCGGGGCCGCTGGTGCCCGATCCGCGAACGGGCTCGGCATGCTGCTGTGGCAGGGGGCCCTTGCCTTTGAATTCTGGTTCAATCGTGAAGCTCCCGTCGAGGCGATGCGAGCCGGGCTGGGGACCTAGCAGCCTGAATCTTCGAGATTTTTGCATAAGTGAAAACGGGGAATCGTCTCTCCGATATCACTCACAGGTTCAGAAAACCGATCAGGGGTGAAACCATCAAAACCATCCACTACAACTCCTATGAAACTCACCATCCTCACCGTCGTCGCCGCAGCTGCGGTTCTCATTGGTAGCGCTACCCGGGCTGAAGCGGGTCCTCGTTTTTCAATTCAATTTGGCGGTTCAGGGTACGGCGGCCATTCCTACAATCCTTACAGCAGGGGTTACGCCAACAACGCTTATGCGAACCAATCCTACAACCAGGGGCACGGTCATTGCGCTCAGCCTTACAAAGTCTCTACGGTCGAGATCAATCGCTACACCCAGTGCCGGACGGCCTATGACCACTGCGGCAGACCCTACACCTACCATGTCACGGTCGTGACCTACTGTGACCGCTACTCGAACGGAACGACAAGGACTTGGAGCCAGACATTCTCATAAGCTTTTGATCCCAACAAACCCTCCTCCCGGAAAGCAGGACACCGCAAGTGTCCTGCTTTTTCCGTTTTCAGAGGCTTCCTTCCCTGACAACAAAAAAGGCTCCCTGGTAAGGGAGCCTTTTAAGAAAGCAGTGTAAAAATATACTCCCGGCTCTTAAGCGGCGTCTGAAGCCCCTTTGTGACCGAGGATCTTCACGGTGCGGTTAAGCTGATCATATTCGATCGGCTTCTTGA
>JAGNMT010000471.1 GCA_017991025.1 Verrucomicrobiales bacterium | reverse complement strand
TACCCCGCGCATGCGGCGGAACTGACCGACTGGCTCCAGCGCATCGACGCGAATCCCGGCGCGCCGGTGATCACGCATCGAAAAGAGGATCTGGAGTCGGGACGCAAGTTGCTGGGCATACAAGGTGGGGTGAACTGCATCACCTGCCATAACTGGGGGGAAAAGAAGTCCCTCGGTATTGCCGCCCTCGACATCAGTTCGATTGATCAAAGACTTCGTCCCGAATGGTTCCGCACCTACCTGCTTAATCCCGCGGTCTATCGTGCCGGGACGCTGATGCCTCCGCTCTGGCCGGGTGGTCATTCCATGGTTCCCGACGTGTTTGCCGGCGACACCGAGCGTCAGATCGGGGCGATCTGGAGTTTTATCGCTCAAGGCGAGGGGCTCCCGGATGGTTTCCCGGATCGCACCTCCGGGCTCTATGAGATTGTCCCGAAGGACCGCCCGGTCATTCAGCGAACTTTCCTCGAAGGAGTTGGCACGAAGGCGATTCTCGTCGGCTTTCCCGGCGGCATCAGCCTCGCTTACGACGGCGCGAAGGCGCGTCCGGCTCTGGTGTGGCGGGGCGGTTTCTTTGATGCCTACCAGACCTGGTATTCCCGCAGCGCGCCTTTTGAAAAGCCGCTCAGCCAAGAGGTCTACGCTTTTCCTGAATCGGCGGCAGGGGGTGCCTTCCGCGGCTACCGGCTTGATGGCGGAGGGAACCCGACGTTTCTCCTGCGTGACGGCAGGCGCGAGGTGAGCGAGCATTTCTCGGTGGCTGACGGGAAATTGATTCGTGTTCTCTCGTGGACAGAAGGGGCGGTCCCTGCGGTGGTGCACCCCGCGGGTGTGGAGATCTCCGTGACCCCGGGTGAGGGGACCCTGACAATCATCTATTCATGGAAATGAAACGTTTTCTCCTGCTAGTTTTTTGTTTCGGTTATGGGCACTTGCTCGTCGCTGATGAGACCGGTTCCTACGAGGTCTTCGAGCTCCTCACCGCGAGCTCTCCGAATGACTCCCGTTCCAAAGAGTGGAAGCCGGGCGACGGCCTTTCGCTTGAAGTCAGCGGCATGGAGTGGATCGGGCCGGATCGGCTCGCGGTGGCGGTCCGCAAAGGGGAGGTCTGGTTCATCGACGGAGCACTTTCCAGGAAACGGGAGGACATCACGTATCACCTTTTTGCCTCGGGACTTCATGAGCCGCTCGGTTTGACCAGGGACGGAGAAGATCTTCTCGTCGCGCAGCGTTCCGAGGTGACACGACTTCAGGACCTAGACAAGGACGGTGTCGCCGATGCCTACCTCACCGAGGTCGACGGGTGGGGCGTCTCGGGGAACTATCACGGTTATGCCTACGGACCGGAGCGTGATGGCGCGGGCAATCTCTGGGTCACGCTCAACCTCGGCATGGGGGAGCTCTCCGACAACAGCACAGGCTGGAGAGGCTGGGGTGGATTGATCGGAAGCGACGGGAAATTCGCACCGCAATCGTTCGGGATGCGTTCCCCCTGCGGTCTCGGGGCGAATCTGGCGGGCGATATGTTCTTCTCCGATCAACAGGGAACCTGGATTCCGGCAACACCGATTTACCATCTGCGCCCCGGTGTTTTTTACGGAAATCAGGAATCTCTCGGGACCCTCAAAGACCCCGGCGCGCCCTTTCAGATGACGAGTATTCCGAAGACGAATGTTCCGTATCCCGAGGCACTCGCGAGTTCGCCCGAGTTTGTTCCGCCGGCAGTGTGGTTGCCCTACAACAAGATGGGGCGAAGTGCGACGGACATTCAGGTGATCAATCAGAATGGCAAATTCGGTCCCTTTGAAGGGCAGTTGTTAGTCGGTGAATTCACGAATTCGGCGGTGAATCGTGTCTTTCTTGAGCAGGTCGACGGAGAATATCAGGGCGCGTGTTTCCCTTTCCTCAAAGGATTCCCTGCCGCCGTGGTGCGGCTTGCCTTTGCGCCTGATGGATCGCTCTTCGTCGGGATGACAAATCGCGGCTGGTCATCGCTCGGGAACCGGTCCTACGGGCTTTCCCGGGTAAACTTCAACGGGACGATACCCTTTGCGATTCAGGAAATGCGGGCGAAACCGGATGGATTTGAGCTGACGTTCACTGAGGCGGTCGATCCGAAGTCCCTCGAGGGGGCTCTCGAAATGAGCAGTTACACCTACAAATATTCATCCGCCTATGGAGGCGACGAGATCGATACGAAGTCGCTGAAGATCGCTAAGATCATTCCAGCCGGGGACGGGCTCACGGTCCGGTTGATCGTTGAAGGATTACGTCCGCTCTACGTGCATGAATTGCGGACGTCGCATCTAAAATCGGTCTCAGGCCACTCGCTCGATTTTCCGAATGCCTACTACACGCTGAACCGCCTGCCGAAGTAAGATCGTGACTGAGTCAGGAAGGCCGACGAAGAGTCTTCGTTCCAGTATTTGCAGAGAATGGGTGAGGGACCGGGGACGTGAGGATAGCGGGTTAGGTCCCTTCATAGAGCAAATTCACAAGATCGAGGGATTTCCGGTTCGGAAGCACGCCTGCTTCCATTTGGTTCATAACGTAGGCAAAGGAGAAACCATGTTCGGGATCGGCGAAGGCGTGGCTGCCTCCGGCCCCCGGTTGCCCGAAGGCGCGAACCGAAGGGCCGAAGATGGAGCGCTGTTTCTCCCCATTTTCATCGACAGGATCGAGCATGAAACCGGCGGTGAACGAAGTCGGCATCATGAGGGTGCGGTCTTCGCCGGCGACCTGAAGAGTGCGGGCGAGATTTACGATCTGCGAGGGCAGGACCGCGACGCCATCAATGACTCCGCCGTGTGCGAGAATTTGATAAAATTTCGCGAGTCCCCGTGCTGTACCGACACCGCCGAGAGCAGGTAGTCCGGCCTGGAGGAACTCGAGTTTGTTGATGTCGCTGAGCGCCCTCATTCCGGAAGGCGAGGAAAACGCGGCGAGGGGGAGTGAATCGGCCTGCGCGAGGGCCCGGTAAAACGGAACCTCGTGCTCGGAGGGTCGCTGCAGCTTCGGCGGAACCATGGTCGCGACGCGGTCGAGGATGCGGGCAGGAAGATTGCCGATCCAGAAGTCGATCTGCAGCGGGGCGGCGAGGCGGGTGTTCCAGAAATCGCCGAGGCTGGTGCCTCCGGTGAGTCGGCGGACGACTTCATCGAGGAGGAAGCCAAGGGTTCTCGGGTGATAGCCATGGCCGCGCCCCGGTTCCCAGAAGGGCTCCTGCTCTTCGAGGGCAGCGAGAACGCCGGAAAAACTGAGGATGTGCGACCGGTTATCCGGCGAGAGAGCGGCGAGACCGGATTGATGGGAGAGGAGCTGGGCAAAAGTGAGTCTTGTTTCACGGGCGGCCAGGAGTTCGGGCCATATTTTTGAAACGGGGCTGTGGGCGGAGAGACCGGCCTCTTCGAGAGCCATGAGCACGGCGATCGCGGCCGGTCCTTTGGTGGCTGACCAGACCGGGGCGAGGGTATCGGATTCCCAGGCGGCCGAGCGGTCGGGATGCTTCCATCCTTCGTGCAGTGAGCAGATTTCCTCCCCGTTTTTCCAAATGGAAAGAGAGGCACCGAGTTCGCCCCGCTCTTCGAAATTACGCCGGAAGGCGGCTTCGAGTTTAGTGATCATTTTCCAGTTGGCCGCAGTTTCAGAGCTCATCCCGCACTGCGACGAGATCAGGGTCGGTCAGCGCCCGGGCACGGAAGGTGCGGTCCATGTCGACCGATTGACGCAGCCAGGTCAGTGCCGCCT
>JAGNMT010000044.1 GCA_017991025.1 Verrucomicrobiales bacterium | reverse complement strand
GTGAAAGAGGGACCGGGGCGCCCTGTTCTCCTTTTCTTCAACAGTGGAGCATGGGACAGGGGAAACATTACGCAATTTGCACCACACGCACTGTATTATGTCGAGCGGGGTGCTGTCTGCGGTCTTGTTGAATACCGTAACAGCAGTTCCCACCCCGGTTCGTGTCCCACCCAGTCCCTTCAGGATGGTAGATCCGCGATCCGCTTTATCCGCCTCCATGCGGAGTCTCTTCATATCGACCGAACCCGTCTGGTCGCCGTCGGCGCCGGAGCTGGAGCCAATATTGCCGGCGGTGCCGCCATGCGTGCCCCGTTATCGGAATCCGGCGTGGATAAAAATCAGCCGGATTTTCAGCCCAATGCTGTCGTGCTGCTCAGCGCCATCATCGATGTGAGCAAGGGCAGTTACGGATTTGATCAATTTGCGAGCGCGAGTGAGGCTCGCCTTGCTTCGCTTACCTCTCACATTGATTCCGGTCTTCCACCGATGTTGTTGGTGCACGGGACGGCAGATCGCCTCATATCTCACGAGGATGTGGCTGAGTTTGCGGCGAAGATGGAGAGGAGGAAAAACCCCTGTGAATACGTGGAGTTCGAGGGGCGGGATCAGCATTTCTTCAATCTTAATGTCGATCCGCTGTCCTATGAAGCCTGCCTCGGGGTGATGGATGACTTTCTTGATCGACACGGGATTCTAAAGAAGGATGAAAACCACAAAGGTCCCCATCTGATCTCCTGGCGCGAGGGGGATTATTGAGTTGCTAATGACTGGCGAGTTAGGGAGAGTGGGGGATGAAATGGTTCTCCGTTTTGCGGTGTATTCTTTTCCCGGTCCTGATTCATGCCGATGTTAGCGGCCAGGGTGCCACTGAGCCGGAAAGGTGGGAGCTCACTTTTGTGGATGAGTTCGACGGACCTAAGCTCGATTACGCCAGGTGGGTTCCGAAAGACCCGTGGGGCGCAGAGAAAAACAACGAGTTGCAGGCTTATATCGTCAAGGCGTTCCATCAGGAGAACGGAATCCTGAAGATACGCTGTGAAGACGAACCCGCCTTTTACGACGGAGCGAAGCGCGACTACCGTTCCGGCATGATGACGACTTTGGGGAAGTTTTCTCAGCAATTTGGCCGTTTTGAAGTGCGTTGCAAGGTTCCGAAAGGGAAGGGTTTATGGCCCGCCTTCTGGTTGCTCCCGGATCCGCTGGCGTGGCCACCGGAGATCGATGTGCTCGAGGTTCTGGGGCACGAACCGGACAAAGTTTACATGTCCAACCACTGGCCCGATCTCAGTAATCCCGGTGGCAAGTCCCTCGCTGTAACCGGGGAATTCAAGGGGACCGATTTTTCGGATGGATTTCATACCTTTGCGGTCGAGTGGGAAAAAGGGAAGATTCGCTGGTATGTCGACAGCATTGAGCGCCATCAGTCAGATCAGGAGGTGCCGGAGCAGCCTATGTTTCTGCTCTTGAACCTTGCCATAGGCGGCTGGGCCGAAGCCCCCGATGCAGAAACCAGGTTCCCTGCCGATTTCGAGATTGATTATGTAAAAGTTTGGAAAGAGCGGGGATCGGGGGAAAAATAGGAGACGGGGGTGCGATCTCTCCCGGTCAAATTTGAGGAGACCGGCGAGTTGAGTGATCCAGGCTCTTGAAAGTTCGGAGCAAATCCCCGGAGGCTCATCAAATCACGCGACTTGCGTTTTCCGGCACTATCGGCGAATTTCCGGCCATGAAACGTACTTCTACACTTGTTGTTGCTCTACTGATCGCGGCGATGCCCGCAATAGCAAGGACCTGGAAACAGGCCGCCTCCGGCAAAGCAATCGAAGCGGAGTTGATCAAAGTGGAGGGCGGAAAAGTGCACCTCAAGCTGCCCGACGGCAGGACTGGTCTTGTCGACGTTATTTCCTTGAGCCTCGAAGATCAGGCATTTCTCGCCGCTGTCGAAAAGGGCGCGGCGGCAGGCGGTTCCCAGTGGCCGGCTTTCCGCGGGCCGAAAGGAGACGACATCTCGCCGGATACCGGGCTCCTGAAAGAGTGGCCGGAGGGTGGTCCGAAGCAGCTCTGGGCCTACGATAAAGCAGGCATGGGATATTCCGGTTTCAGCATTGTCGATGGTCGCCTCTATACGATGGGGACCCGGGAAGATGATGTGACTGTGGTTTGCGTCGACGTCGCGACAGGTAAGGAACTGTGGGCGCAGGCGTTTTCGAAAGATGACAAAGCGCCCTACAACTCTGGTTGGGGACACGGGCCCCGAAGCACTCCGACCGTTTCCGACGGTCATGTCTACGTACTCGATCCAAAGGGAGCCGTTGCTTGTCTCGCCGCCGCCGACGGTAAGGAGGTCTGGAAAAAACACCTCGTCGACGACTTCAAAGGCCAGATGGGCGGTTGGGGATTCGCTGAGTCTCCACTCGTCGATGGAGCCAATGTGATTTTTGCCCCCGGCGGTAGCGAAGCTGCCATGGTGTCCCTGAACAAACTTACCGGCGAAGTCGTTTGGAAGGCTTCTGAGTTGAAGGCGGGTAAGGCGGAATATGCCACCATCCTCGCGACCGAGATCAATGGCACCAAACAATACGTGAAGCTTTTCGATAGTCAGATCGTCGGGGTCTCGGCCGCTGACGGCAAGCTGCTCTGGACTTCAGCCTGGGGTGGGAAGACCGCCGTCATCCCGACTCCCATCATCTCAGGCAACGAGATTTATATTTCCTCCGGCTACGGAGTCGGTTGCAAACTCATCCGTATTGGATCTGACAATACGGCTACCGATGTCTGGCAGAACAAAGAGATGATGAATCACCACGGCGGCGTCATCAAGGTGGGCGATCACCTCTACGGATTCTCCGACGCCAAGGGGCTGATCTGTCAGGATTGGAAGACGGGCGAGTTGGTCTGGAACGAAAAAGGCCAGTTTACGCTCAAGGGCTCCGTGCATGTTGCCGACGGTCACATCTACGCCCTCAACGAAGATGACGGCACTCTCACCCTCGTAGAAGTCAATCCGAAGGAATACAAGCAGAAAGGCCAGTTCAAGCTTGATCCGCAGAGCCCTAATCGCAATCCCAAGGGTAAAGTCTGGACTCACCCGCTCGTGCTTGGTGGAAAACTTTACCTTCGCGATCAGGAGTTCCTCGTCTGTTACGACGTGAGCGCCAAGTAGGTCCGCCTCGCTTCTCTGCCGTGTCGTGCGCCCGGTCGGGCCCCGACTGAACAGGGTTGGATGATCGGTTCACCCCTGTTTAATCACCGGCAATGGATTCACCAGAAGACCTTAAGCCACCCGGTCCTCCTGAGCTGCTTCTGGCAATTCCGGATCGAAAAGCGGCATGGTGGTGCTGGCCACTGGTGTTTTTCGCACTGATCCCCTTCAGTTGGTTCTTTGAAACCGGGTCCGGGGACGCGCAGGGAGATTTTACGGAGGGTAACGATCAGAGTGATCTGGCTATGCTGAAAATGCAGAGCCAGGTTGTGATCGCCACCTCTCTTCTTGATCCCGCCTCTGCACGAGAGGCTCTTGATGAATTAAGCGGGGCAGTTATTAACGATTACTCCGTCGCGGCACTGGCATTATTGGAGTGCTTTGTGCAGTCTGATTCACCGGGGGCTGTAACCTTGCTGGAACGGTTCTCAAAGAGCGTTCCACGCGAGCTTGCGAGTGCGACTGGCAAGGCTGTCGCCGAAGGAGTGGACGAGGCGGAGCGCGATCAATTGCGAAGTTATCTCGGGTGGTTCGCGGACCTGGCCCGAGGGCCGGAGCGCTCCAGTCCGCCATTCAATGAGTCAATTCGCACAAGAGCGGTCATCGTCCTCGGAACAATGAGTTTGATGCTCACGGGAGCTGTGCTGGGGATCCTCGCCGGTGGCCTGCTGCTGATTTTCCATCTACGCCGACTCAACAGCGGGGAGTCCTCGAACGCCTTTGATCCTGCCCGCAGGCAGGGAGGGTTGCTGCTCGAGTGTTTCGCTCTCTACCTGGGAGTCATGACGGCAGGGGCTTTCCTCAGTGCTTATCTGTATGAGCCGCTCTCCGTCATTAGTTATGTGGCGGCGGTCATCGTCCCTTTGTTGTGGCCCCTTTTTCGCGGGATCACCTGGAAGGATTTTAGTGCCGCAGTCGGCCTCCATCGCGGGGAGGGATGGCTACAGGAGATCAGGGCGGGGTTTATCGGGTATCTGGTGGTGTTGTCCGTCGCGTCCATCGGCATCAGTCTTACTCTCGTTCTTACTTTAATTACCGAAGCATTCGACGGGCAGGGAATGGCGGTCGGCAGTGCACCAGCCGGGCCGGAACCGCATCCCATCGTTGGCTGGATCTATGGAGGCACGACCTGGACGCGCCTTGCCTGCCTTGCTCTCGCCTCCGGTTTTGCGCCCTTTTTCGAAGAGTTGTTTTTCAGAGGAGCACTGCACCGCTATTTTCGGGGACGCTTCCGCTTCTTCCCGTCCGCACTTTTTACCGGGCTCATTTTTGCTTCGCTCCACCCCCAGGGTGTCTATGCGATCCCGGCACTGGCGGGGATGGGGATAGGCTTTTCCCTGCTGAGGGAGTGGCGGGATTCATTGATCGCTCCCATGGTTGCCCACGCTATTAACAACGGGGTTCTCGTGGGGATGCTCTGGTGGATCCTCTGACTCTCCGGTAGGGTAAATCAATTAAGATTTCTTAATTATAAAAATGACTTGATTAATTACTGGTGGCACCATAATCTTTGGTTACTAAAAAAATCATAACTGGAAGCGGGAATCATTAATTTGAGGCTTCAGAGTAGTGATTCGACCCTACTAGTAATCAGCAAGTATCTCGCCGAGCGCCATGTCTTTCTCCTTTCGAAACATTTTTTCCCCGGATGAGGAGAATATTGAGAGTGCTTCAACGGGTTGGCAAATGCCGGCTGCATCGGCTCCGGCGGAAGCGGGGCGAGGGAATCCCGATCATGCTAAATCCGGGACGACGGACAGTGGGCGATACTTTCAGTCCTTTCTCGTTAGCGAATTGATCGCCTATATCCCGACAGCGATCTCGGCACAGAGTGGAATACCGATGCAGAAAGAAGTGGCAATACCGATGCCCGGAGACGGAAGCCGCGACGTCAAACTTTCTACGCTTTACCGGGTTTGTCCGGAACTCTTTGCTGCGGAGATCACACCCCTGAACGACTCGGTTATTACGTTGCCTCCTAAACTCGGCGGCATGACGTCAGGTGCATCGCCGGGATTGGGATTCAGTTCAGGGGCGGCGTGGCCCATGGAAGCGGCCCCTGCGGATAATCCGTTTTGGGCTCCGGGTCAGAAGGGTGAGGAAGGGGGGGCGCCCTCGAAAAGGAGTGACATGAAAGACGAGAAGCCAAAATCCCTTCAAGAGGATGTCTCCCAATGGGCGAAAGGGCCAATCGGGGGTGAGGTTCCTCTCTTTTCGAAAGCCGTTCCGCAGCAAAGCCCGCCCCGGGAGATTACGCATTCTCCAGCGGGTCCCGGTGCCTTCCCCGCAGGGTGCGGCGAAGCGGTGGGATTCGGGATTTCCGAATCGCCAGCGACGGGCGGTGTGGCAGCATCCGGGGGATTTTTCGACGGACTTTCCGCATTTCAGGGAACTCCGTCACCGGGTGGAGCTGATGCCGGGGAAAGTGCTATGCAACTGCCGAAAAATGGGGGATTCGACAAGGAGGTGCCGTCATTCAAGGGCAATCCGTTTGAGAGCGATCAGGGATTTGCGACCCTGTTCTCCAAGCAGGCGGCAGAGGATTCGGACCTTCCCTTCCCGACCGGATCAGTTCCTGAGAATCTCAATGCGGAACCGCAGGGCGTTTGGGGCGCGATGTTCCATGGCGAGGGGATGACGCCCGATGAGCAGGGGATCAAGAAAGAGGTCACGCCCTTCTCGCCCCCATCGTTTGAAAATATCGGAAACCTTCTGAAACAGGGGAGCAAAGGTGCCGATCAGCCTGCGGCCAGCAACGTGAATGCTCTACCCAATGCGTCCACTCCCCCGGCGTATACTCCCATGACTGCTCCAACTAACATGTCTCCTGCTAACGAATTTTCCGCCTTTCAAGCCGCCGCTCCTGCGGTCCGGGTATCTTCTCCGCCACCGGAGACGAAAGGGGTGCAGGTGTCATGGACCGCGGAACCGAAGATTAAACCGGAGTTGTCTCCGCTCCCGCAGGCAGGACAGGGAGGGGCCGGGTATTCCTCTTTTGGCCAGGCACCGGTTGTTGCTGGTAACGGGGCAGAAGCGAGTCCACCTGCCAGCGGTGTTTCAGGGGACCTTAATGGGATTGCCCGGGGACAGGAGCATAGAACTGCGGAGAGTGTTCCGGTAAGGCCGGCTGCAATCGCGATGGGAGAAAGCGGCGCTGATCGGGATCTCGAACTTCGAGCCATCTTTTCACTAAGCGAGGTATTCACCCTGTCTATGGTAGCCCGCTGTGTGGTGGATTTGCCCGGGATCATTAGTTGCTCTCTCACTACCCCCGGTAAGTTGGTTCAAGCTTCGCGCAGTGAGGAAGGTAAGCTCGGCAGCGAGGCCCGGGAAATGATCTCCACCATCCGGAATCTTGCCAAACTTACCGGATTGCCGGAAGCCAGGACTTTCACGCTGCACACTGATCGCGGAATCGTTAGTCTCTTTCTCGAGGGGGATTATTGTGTGACCGTTCATCATGATAAAGCGACCTTCCAGCCGGGCGTCCGCGAAAAACTGATCATTGCCGCGAGAAGTTTAGCCAAACTGGGGGAATAGTTGCCATGGCATTGGTTCGACACGACACCCGGGAGATTCAATTTAAGATCGTGTATTGCGGCCCGCCCGAAGGGGGCAAGACGACCAATCTTCATTATATTCATCGTCGACTCGACCCCCTTCTCAGGGGCGATCTCGTTTCGATCGCCACCGAGCAGAATCGCACGATTTGCTTTGATTTTCTTTCTGTCCATGCGACCGAAATCGCCGGTTACCGAACCCGGTTCCAGCTCTACACAGCGCCCGGTCAGGAAATCCTCTCGGACCCTCGTAGCGCGGTCCTCGCGGGCACGGATGGAGTTATCTTCGTAGCCGACTCGTCCCCGGGACGGTTCGAAGCCAATCTATCGGCCTATCGTGGGTATCGTGAATCATTGAAGATAAACAATATGCACCCGGACCGGATTCCGGTGACGTTTCAGTACAACAAGCGGGACCAGCGGGGAGCAGTACGGCCCGAGGACTTGGACGAGGCGTTTAAAGTTCGCGGTCCGTCCTTTCTCGCCTGCGCCGCGACCGGTTACCAGGTCTTCGCCACGCTTGACTATCTGAGTAATCAGATCCTCAAAGGATTTCATGCTTCCCTTGCGGATAGCGAGAGTGTTAGAATGCTCCCCGTAAAACGGGATAAAGCGCTCGTTCTTGACCCGGCGTCTTGAAGCACCGTCATTTTCCTTTGATTTCTACTACCCCATGGAAAGCAGTGAGAGCAGAACCCCGGAGATAGGGGACTATTCGGCAAGCGTTCCGCTCGAAATCAGTAGCCAAGTGGCTGGTAAGGCGGACGATCTGCTGAGGGCGTTCGCTGAGGATGCCGGCCTCGAGACAGCACTGATCGTGGACCGTAGTGGTGCGTTGGTTGCGGGCATTTCCGCCGAAGCCGAGGTCACGATTGAAGTCATATCAGCTCTCGTTGCTGGCGCCAGCGGAGCGATGCGTGCCCTCGTCGCCCAGCTTGGTGAGACCGGGGCCGTGGAAAGTCTTCATTTGGGCGGGGACCGGATGATCTATTTGCGGGAGATCGTCAATCGCTTCATTCTCGTCGGGGTATCGGATGCCTCGCGTCCCGCCGGTCTGGTCCGTCAGAAGGCCCAAAGCATCGAGGCGGGACTCTCGGATTTGCTTAGAGAGGTGAAACCGTGCCGGACTTCCGGTGTGCAGCCTGCCAGTGTAACCACCGTCCGACCTTTGCGGGAGGTCGCGCGCAGGGGTGTCGTTGAGCGCCTCGATTCGGTGACCGGGACGGAGGAGGCGGCGGGTGTGGGTGACGAAACGGGACCGGTGCCTGAGGTTCCTGACGTGCCGTTCGTAGCTATGCCGAAAATGGAACCTCGCGAATTTCTCGAACCGCTCGATTCCGGCGAGCCGGAGATTGTGATTGAAAAAACCAGGCATTCGAGTTCGTCGCACCTCCCGGTTATGAGGATCCCGGCGGATTCCCCCTTTGAGACGGAAGAGTTGGGTAGCGTTGACGGCGTCGATGATGATCTTGAAGGCTCTGTAGCCGGGCTTTTGCCTTCCGAGTTAATCTTTGAGTTGGAGGGTTTCGACAGGGAGGACGATGATGAAAGGTCGAGTACGATTTACGATGACCCGATAAAGAAAGTCCTTGATACGGACATCCCCCGTGACTCGCCTGGCGCATCTTTCGATGAGGCTCCTCCTCGAGACCCGGACACTGTCTTTGAAATCGACGAGTTTGAAGAGGAGTCGGGAAAAGTTGCCGATGACGAGACTGACGATTTGGGCAGCGAGATAAAGGAAATGCTCGATGCGGAGGACGAAGAATCTGAGGTAAGGAGTTCCGGTCCGTTCTACTTTTAGCCAGCACCCATAACCACTAAATGCTTGGCGGGGCTTCGTTCCCGTGCTACTGATTACCTCCCGGTAGTCGGGTCAAAACACAGTCTATTTTATGGATTTGATCACAAAAGGCGGGCCTCTCATGTGGCTCCTGCTTGGATGTTCCGTCATCGCTATCGCCATCTTTCTGGAACGGCTTTTTTATTTCCACCGGGCGCGCATTGATGTGGGGGATCTCCTTTTCGGATTGCGTAACCTCATTAAAAACAAAGCATATGCAGAGGCACTCTCCGAGTGTGCGGCCACTCCCGGACCTGCTGCCCGTGTCATTCACTCGGCGATACGCCGCTATTCTTCGCCCCGCACAGAACTCCGGGAAATCGTTCAGGAGAGTGGTCAACTGGAAGTCCCCAAGCTGGAGAAGCATCTGGCCGTTCTTCTCACGGTCGCCTACATCGCCCCGCTCATCGGTCTTCTCGGCTCGGTGCTGGGGCTCGTCGACACCTTCGTGCAAATCAATGCAGTGGGCGGGTTTGCGACCGTTGCTGAGATTTCGCAGGGAGTCTACGAAGCGCTCATCACCTCAGCTGCGGGTTTGATGGTCGCTATTCCCGCTTTCGTTTTTTATTCGCACCTCCGGGCGCATGCCAAGAGTCTCATGCACGACATGGAGGCGGCGGGGATTGAGATCATTAACACGATCTGTGATCTTCGTTCGCAGACGGGAGATATTATTTCGATTCGGCAGGACCGTGTTGCCGGGGAGAATGCAGGTCCCGGTGAGGCGAGCCTTTAGCACCAATTTAAGAGAAGGAGATACGCCGTGAAGCTGGAATCCACCTTGAGCGATCGGGCCGGGATGCTCTACACGGCACCTCTGGTCGATGTGATCCTGCTGCTGATTATTTTCTTCCTGTTCGGTTCCAATCTGGTCTTAAAGTCCGGTGTGGAGGTCAATCTGCCGAGTTCCAGTTCGTCCCTGCCCTCCGCCGAAGACGCTCACATCATCACTCTCATTCCGACGGAGACAGCGGAGTTCTATTTTAACGACGAGCGGGTCGATATTGAGAAGCTGGCCGGGAAACTCGAAGAGGCACTCAAGCGTTCGAATCAGGTGGTCATTCTCGGTGACGAAGCAGTTGACTATGGCGTCGTAATGGGGATCGCCCGCCTCGTTTTAAACAGCGGATTTGAAGTATCTTTTGCCACGAAAATGGAGACCCCCTGATCCATCGAGCAGAGTCCCCCAACAAAATTGGCATGGCAGCCGCAGTTGCAACAGAAGAACAGGACGAGAGGGGGAAAGTCTTCCAGTGGGCCAGAGAGCGCCGTGGATGGCTCCACCTCATGGCCTTTCTTTTGTTTTCTATCGTTGTTCACGGGTCGGGTTTTTACCTCTTCAAAGTGGTCTATCCCTCCCCGGTCAGGGTTGAGAACGAACCCGATTCGATCACGATCATGGACGCCTCGGATACGGCGGTTCGTTCAGTTCTGCAACGTATTTCAGACCGTACTATTTTTCTTTTGCCGCCCTCCGCGCAGAGCGATGTTCGGCTTCGCCTCGAGTCGCGGAGTGTGCGTTTCACTCCCGCTTTTCAACGCACCGAACTGGAACTGATCCCTCCTTCCAGGGGCAAGTCGTTCCCCGGTCCTATGGTTCCTCTGGATTCGTTTGCCTCGCTGGAAGAGAGGCGTCCGTCGGATTTGGGGGTTAATGTGAAGCTCTCTCCATCGCTTGTCGACCGACCGGTTGCCCCCTGGTCGATCATGGAGGATTACCTCAGTAACTCCGGGGGCCTGCCTTTTCTGCGAATTAATATCGAGGTATCACCCGAAGGTGCCGTCCGCGTCACCGGAGTCGAGGCGGAGTTGGAGGAATCCGAAAAGGCGGAACTCGCTTCGGTCATCGAATCGACGCTGCGATTTGTCGCTTCTCCCGAAACTGGCGCCGGATGGGTCGAAATCGGCGGAGAGGGTTGATCTTCCTGCCGGCAGGGTGCACGATTAAGTTAGTTGGCGGGAAAGGGATCGAATTTTCAGTCAAACATTCATACGAGACTTCACTTACGCCATGTTTCACGTCACTCTGGACGAAATGATCGCGGTTTACATCGTGGGCATTCTTTGCGCTCTCTTTTTCGCCTGGGTCGCCGCCGAAATTTTCAGGAAAGGGCGTGAAAATCAGCGGCGTAAGTTCTTTGTTATCTGCGGCATTTGTGATCACGTTTTTGAAGACTTGTCCGAGCACGATCTCGCGGAATGCCCCCGGTGTGGCGCGATGAACGAAAGAGAGCGTATCATCGAGATATGACGAGACGAGGGGGGGATCACCACCGATTATTCAAAATTCGTTCCCGATGGGTTCTCTGCGGGCGGCACCCTCGTATTAGCGGGCGGTAGAAATCGCCTTGCATTGACTTTGAAGCACGTTGAGTTTAGCCGCCACCTTTGAATCAGAAATGGAGCGTCGTGTTGTAATTACCGGAATGGGAGTTGTCTCCCCTATAGGAAATGATCTGGAGACTTTCTGGGACAGTCTCGTCTCCGGAAGGAGCGGTATCTCCCGTATTGATGACCCGGAACTCCTTGATTATGAATGCAAAATAGCGGGGAAGATTCGAGGTTTTGACGCCTCTCCGTTTTTCAGCAATCCAAAGGATGCCCGTCGATCCGATCCGTTTGCCCAGTTGGGTATGGCTGCTTCGGTGATGGCCATGCGGGACTCGGGGGTTGATCTCACGGCAGTGGATCTCGACCGCTTCGGCTGTATGGTCGGGAGTGGTATCGGAGGGCTGGTGACTCTGGAGGGGCAGCACAGGACACTGCTTCAAAAGTCGCCTTCGCGGGTGTCGCCCTTTACGATCCCGATGATGATCGCGAACATCTCGAGCGGCATGGTGTCGATGGAGTTCGGACTGCGGGGCCCGAACATGTGTATCGTGACTGCCTGTGCGACATCGAATCATAACATTGGCGAAGCCTGGCGTATGATCAAATTCGGTGACGCCGATGCTTTTGTTGCGGGGGGAGCTGAGTCGACCATTTGCCCCATGGGACTTGCCGGATTTGGAAACATGAAGGCTCTGAGCATGCGAAACGACGAGCCCGAAAGGGCTTCGCGTCCCTTCGACAAGGACCGCGACGGGTTTGTCATGGGCGAAGGTGCCGGAGTAGTCGTCATTGAAGAACTGGAGCATGCGAAAAGGCGCGGGGCCAGGATTTACGCGGAACTGACCGGCTATGGCGTGTCGGCCGATGCCTATCACCTGACTTCGCCGCAGCCGGAAGGCGACGGCGCACGACGTTGTATGGAGATGGCATTAAAGCATGCGGGTCTGAATCCTGATCAGATCGACTACGTGAATGCCCATGGCACCTCCACTGGTCTCGGAGATGTTTGCGAAACAAAAGCGATCAAACGCGTCTTTGGCGATTACGCGAAAAAGGGACTCATCGTCAGTTCGACCAAATCAATGACCGGCCATCTTCTCGGGGCGGCCGGCGGTGTTGAGTTGGCGGCCTGCGTGAAGGCTATCAATGAAGGGATCGTGCCTCCGACGATCAACCTTGACGAACCGGATCCGCAGTGCGACCTCGACTACGTGCCCCATGTCGCCCGTGAGGTGAAGATCCACCGGGCACTGTCGAATTCCTTTGGGTTTGGCGGACACAATGCTGCGCTCCTCGTGGAGCGTTTCACCGGCTAGACCTCTGTCACAGAAAATCGCGACTCTCTTTGGCAAAGTGTCAAACACCCCGGCCTCCCCGCGGTGGAGGGGGATGAAAGCGGCAGCGATGAAAAACCCGCCTGACGGACGAGGATGTTTACCCTAAATCCGGGTTTCAAGTTTCACGTTCCAAGTTCTCTGAATCAGGGTGTTACAAGACAATGCCAGCACACTCAAAAGGTGAAGGAGGCAACGGTCACAACTCGTTGACTTTCTTGACGTGAAACTTTGAACTTTGAACTTGAAACAGGGTTTTAGGATTTCGGCTTTCGGTTCCCAGCTTCTTTTCGAGCCTTCGAGGCTCGAGCGGCGGAATCAGATCGCCAAAGCGGCATCTTCTTCGTCCAGGAAAAAATCGTCGTCGCTTCCCTCGCCGCCTTTTCTAAGGGGGCGTGGACCCGGATCCTCCTTCTTCTGGAGCGCACGACGAAGCTTTTTCAAAGCAATATTCTGCAACTGACGAATCCGCTCGCGTGTTACGCCGAATTCCTGACCAACTTCTTCGAGAGTCTTCGGCTTCTGCCCGGCAAGGCCAAAACGGGCGTCTATGATTTTCCGCTCGCGCTCGTCGAGAACCTCAAGGAGGTCGTCGAGTTGCATGTGCATATTCTTGTGGCTGAGCAATTCGAGGGGCGTCTGCGCTTTCTCGTCGCCGATGATTTCACCGAACTCGGTCGTATCGTCGTCACTGATTGGCGCGTCGAGGGAGGCAGGGCGCAGAGCGGCAGACTTCAGATGTGAGAGTTTCGCCCTGTCGATCCCGATCTCTTCGGCAAGCTCCTCGTCGGTGGGTTCACGGCCGAGTTCTTCGCTCAGAACCATAGCGACACGGCGCATCTTCGAAATCTTGTCCACCATGTGCACGGGAAGACGGATCGTCTTGCTCTGATTGGCGAGAGCCCTCTTGATGGACTGTTTGATCCACCAGGCGGCGTAGGTTGATAGCTTGCCCCCCTTGTTCGGGTCAAAGCGTTCAACCGCCTTCATCAGGCCGATGTTGCCTTCGGAAATGAGATCGAGGAGAGGGAGTCCGTAGTTGGCGTAATCCTGAGCGATCTTAACAACGAGGCGCAGGTTGGCCTTGATCATGTGAGCCCGAGCCTCTTTGTCGCCGTTCTTAATGCGATCAGCCAGTTGGACTTCTTCTTCGCGGGTGAGTAGCGGCGTCTTCCCGATCTCCCGAAGGTAGATCTTGATGCCGCCGTCCATTTCCAAATTTGCCATTGTTGTTGAGTGGGTTGAAGGGGTTGTGCCGTGTGACGTTGACCTCTACGGAGAACGATAGCAGGATTTGTTCCGTAGAACCGGCTCTTTCGAGTCGATTCCCGCAGTAGTCTGGTGGTGTGGTTGGAATTGAGGCAGGCTTCAGTCGTGGGCCGAGTCAGCATTCTGCATGAGGCTCCGCGTGGTGTATATCATAAAAGCCGATTTGGTGTCGCCTCTATATCTCAGCCAACACATGGCACGTTTAAGTGACCGGCTTTTTAGATCCGTTCAAATAAAAATCAACTGAAAATAGAAGCTTCAGGGCAGCTCGTTTGGGATTATGGAATTTCAAGAGCCGTTCATCAAGAAAATAAACCGAAATTCTTTCCGACGGGGCAGGGTTCCGGCCGATTTCGACACAAAAAAGAGAGAAATTAGTAACCGAGGCCCCAATCACCCGAATAGGGCTCGCTTGGGAGCGCTTTTCCGGCGGTGACATCGGGGATAGGA
>JAGNMT010000470.1 GCA_017991025.1 Verrucomicrobiales bacterium | reverse complement strand
CCGTTGGCAAGATCAACAATGCCCGGGAGGACAAATGCCAGGGCCCGATGTTGTCGAAGGCCTTTTGCGAACGCCGCTGCATCATCCCGGCGAGCGCCTTTTACGAATGGTCAGGACCGAAGGGAAGAAAGCGGACTCATCGCTTCACCCGGGTCGATGGCGAATGGTTCTGGATCGCAGGGATCTGGGAAGAGTCTCGAGACCTGGGCCTCTGCTTTTCCATGATCACCACCAGCGCGAATTCTCTGATGGCTCCCATTCACGACCGAATGCCCGCCTTTCTCGAGGACGACGAAATCGCGGGCTACTTCGCCGGAGAGATAAACCCTTTCACCCCCTCGCCGGATAGGTTGAAGGTGGAGGACTCACCCAATCCTCTGATCAAACCCAAGGGAACGAGCGTGCAGGGGGAACTGTTTTGAAGACCGATGAGGCTGCCCGCCAATTTCGTTGCCACCCTCCGGCGCGCCTCTGACCAGGCGAGGGATACCTTTGCTGCGAAGACGGGAGCTACGACTTTTTCGCGGCGTTCTTGGGAGGTTCAATTGCCCAGAATTTCTTCGCATCCTCGGGGGTTTGCGCGTTCCGGTAATGCTGCTCGTAGGTCTCGAAGTCCGAGTGTCCCATGTTCTCCTTCACCATGTTCCGATCACCGTATTTCGCCTCTAGAAAGCTGCCGTAGGTGTGCCTCGTGATGTCGCGAACATCCAGTCCAAAGGGAACAAGTTCTTTCCACTCTGTTTCTGGAGTGTTCTCCGGAGATTGGTACTTTCCGCGGGTCAAATATCGCCGTCTCCTCACGAAATTCGTCGGCAGTATCCGCCCGTGAGCATTCTTCCAAGGCTCGAGCCACTTGAGAAGGTTGGGTTCCATCGGCACAAACCGCTTGGAGTTCGTTTTATTGTCAAAGTTTGCCGCCACCCGAATCCACTTCTTCCCAAAGTTCACATCCTTCCACTCCAGTTGACCGATTTCGCCGTAGATGTCGGGGCGAACTCCGGCAAATATCGTGATGGCGAAAAACGGGACCAGATCGCGGTCATATTTCCACGCGGCATTGAGAACCGCTTTCACCTGCATGACCGAATAGACGGGCCTCTCGGTGCGGCGAATCTTCCGGCGCGTCACCCCGTCGATAGGGTTCTTTTCACAAAGTTCCTGAGACACTCCGTGTTTCCAAACACTGGAAAGGAGGCTCGTGTAATCGTTAACGGTACGATCGTTCCACCCCTCCCTCGATGCCGTCTCATTGAGCCAATTAATCCAAAACGAGGCACCGAGAGTTAAAACGGATTTCGATTCCAGAGGCAAAACAAGCTTCCGGAACGTCTTCCAGGTAGTGAGGTATTGCTTTCCCCAATTGGCTCCCCGGTTCTTCTCATGGCTGTCGAGCATGTCACGAAAAACGATCGCGCGGGTCGTTTCATCGAGTTGCTTGGAGAAGTGCTCGCAAGCTTGCGCCAATCCACCTTCGAAACCGTAGACGTCACGGAACATCTGATCGTAATTGATCGCCGTTCGGATCAGTGCCGGACCGGCAACTTGAGCAGACCGAACCCCCGCGTCCATCAGATTCTTCAACTGCTTCGCCCGGGTATCAGCGTCCTCCTTCTTCTCGAAGAACTCCCGCCTCCGTTTTCCTGTGCCAGAAACGGCGGGAGGGATCGAGAGCACCCATACTCCCTCGGCGTTCTTCTTCGGAGTCAACTTTGTCGGCTTGCTCACCGCCGAAATTCGCTCCAGATGATGAAGATCGCCACCAAAATAAGGGCAGTTGACGGCAGAATAAGGGCAGTAGAGCCATCAAAACGCACTTGAAAGACCTGCCAGTATCGGCGTAACTCGTTGATAATAAGTGGTCGGGGTGACAGGATTCGAACCTGCGGCCTCGTCGTCCCGAACGACGCGCGCTACCAAGCTGCGCTACACCCCGATGTTCTCTGCCGGGAAGTTCCTGACGCGGAGGGGAGGAACCGGTGCGGAGAAATGGATCCAACTGCCTCTGGTGGCGCACCCGTAGGGATTCGAACCCCAAACCTCCTGATCCGTAGTCAGGTGCTCTATCCAGTTGAGCTACGGGTGCTTTACCAAAGTTCGCCCAGCCGGATCCGGCTGAAGCGGACGGTAATGTGCGCGGTTAAAGTCCTTTGACAAGGGAAATTTGCAGGATCATGGAGGCCCGTCTTCCCGTCGCTTGATACCGGCGGGATTCAGGGCTTGATTCCCCCGACCTCTTCGAGGCCACTTTCCCCGTTCCCCGCCATCTCCCTTCTCCCACCCATGAAAACATCCCCCCTGCTCACCGCGATTAACCTGATGGCGGCGGCTCTCTTTGCCGTATTCGCCTGGCTCCAGCGCAACGACATCGACCCGGCGATTTACGATCATCCGTCGATGATCGATGCGGCGTTATGGTTGATATTCTACCTTTTCATTTCAGTGCTCTTTGTGGTCATCCTCTTCCGCCGCATTCCCCGGTGGCTCCTGATGATCGGCATCATCGCTTGTTTCATTGAAATGGGCCGTACCGGGCCCGGGCTTTATGAGAACGTCTTCGGGGAAAAGTCTTTCACGATGACCCAGATGAGCATGTCGGCAGAGGATCCCAGGGTTGAACTCACCCGTGAATTTTTTGGTGCGATGATTGCATTGGCGGGTGTCGGGGGACTGTTCCTTCAGGAGAGGAGGCGGAGCATCAAAATGACGGGATAATCGGACAAACGCCCCATAATTACTGCGGACGCCCTTCTCGCCAATAGCGAACTCAGGGTCCCGGTGTAATCCTAATGTGACAGGATTGATACCGATCCCGGTTTGAATACTGGAATCACCTCGCGCACGGTTCGTCGGGTTCGGATACCGGGCCCGTTTATACAAACCCAACTCTGAAAACTCATATAATGAAAAATACACTTGCCATTTTTGCTGCTGCTGCGCTCCTCTCCGGAGCCCAGGCAGAAGACAAGATCGTCATCAAGGGTTCCGACACACTCGGTGCCAAAATGGTTCCTCAGCTTGCTGAAGCCTACAAGGAGGCCGGTAACAAAGTCTCTTTTGAAATCGCCGCAGAAGGCTCTTCTGTTGCATTCACCAGCCTTCTCGCAGGCGCTGCCGATATCGGAATGTCCAGCCGCGACATCAAGGGTGAAGAGAAAGAAGCATTCACCGCCAAGGGCATGGAATCCAAAGAGTGGGTTGCTGGTCATGACATGATCGGTGTCATCGTTAACGCCAAAAACGGTGTCGAAGGCCTCACTCTTGAGCAGGTCGAGAAGGTTTTTACCGGTGACATCAAGGATTGGAGCGAACTCGGCGGCGAAGCCGGTCCTATCTCCGTCTACACTCGCAACACCTCTTCGGGCACCTACAAGTCCTTCCAGGAGATGGCGATGAAAAAGCGCGACTACGGTTCGGATACTCAGAAGATGGCCGGTAACGAGCAAATCGCTGAAGAAGTAGCCAAAAATGCCAACGGCATCGGTTACGTTGGACTCGCTTATGCTGGCAAAGAAGGCGTCAAGGCCGTCAAGGTCGACGACATCGAGCTGAAACCCGAGAATACCAAAACGTATCCCATCGCTCGTACTCTGTATTACTACACCATTAACGGTAAAACCTCCGAGGCTGCTGCAAAGTTCCTCGCCTGGGCGACAACTGACCCCAAGGCCGCTGAAGTGGTGACCCGCGTTGGTTTCATCGCGAATAAGTAATCTACTGCCCCTTTCCAGATGAGTGACCCCCCGGTTTCAGG
>JAGNMT010000469.1 GCA_017991025.1 Verrucomicrobiales bacterium | reverse complement strand
GTGAAGTCTCCACTGCCCTGTTCGCGAATCGATATCGTCCGGCCATGGGCCCGCAGCTCAAGGCGCGGATTGGTGCCGAGAAACGAGAATCGACCGATCTGTTCGCTGTTTTCAGCGGATTCGAGAAGAAAACTGGGGGTGTGCTGTCCTTCGCTCAGTTTTTGGAACACGGAGACAGGCGTTTCGTAATCAGCCGCCAGCTCGGTCCGGACCGGAATAAGGTTTCCGGTTTTGGCCAGGGATAAAAACTCTTCGAAAGACGGTTTTAACACGGTCATCGTGTAAGGCGGGTAGCGTTTGGCGTGGGTGGGAGCGGTGCCCTTCAGAACGCCCATTCCGTCTGATTCCACTCCGGAGCCAAGGGGGCGGGCGAAGTTGCCGCTGCGCCGCTAGATTCGCACACGCGAACCGACTTGGCAGATATTTCTTCTGAAAAGGGCTCGTTGTAGCTCGTTTCGCGCGCAACGGGGCGGAGCGGCATCGGTGAATCGCGTGGCGCACACTCCACCGTGACGTCGGGAAGACCGTGATCGCGCAGCTTTTTGGAGATCACTCCGGCGGCCAGTTCGGGGGTATTGCAGTCGCTACTGATGTGGCCCAGGATCACCCGGATGAGATTCGGGCCGGCGATCCCGGCGACGAGTTCAGCGGTCTGGTCGTTGGAGAGATGGCCGTGGCGGTTGCTGATCCGTTGCTTGGTGGCCCAGGGGCGTTTCGTGTCATTCTGGAGCAGGACCTCGTCGTAATTGGCCTCGGTGAAAAGTGTGTCGACTCCCATGAGCCGGTCAATGATCATGCGCGTGACATGGCCTACATCGCTGAGGATCCCGAGGCTGCTTCTGCCGCACTGGAAATGGAAACCGACCGGATCAATAGCATCGTGAGGAACGGAAAAGGAGCTGATTGTTATCCCGTTAATCTCGAAGGAAGACCCGGCGTCGAACTTTTTCCAGGAGACCCGGGCCTTGACCGCTTCCCTCACGATAGCGCAGGTATGGGTCGTCGCGTAGACAGGGAGCTTGCGGTGGCGGCAGAAAACATCAATGCCGCGGGTGTGGTCGCCGTGTTCGTGGGTGAGAACGACAGCGGAGAGGCTCTCGGGGTCCACGCCGATCAATTCCAGGCGGGTGGACAACTGGCGTGCCGAAAGGCCCGCATCAACAAGGATGCGGGTGTCTTCGTGGCAGACGAGGGCACTGTTGCCCGAACTGCCACTACCGAGGACTGCCAGTTTTAACATACAGGACAGCTTAGGTAGTTAAGTCTTCTGAACAAACAAAAAAATCAGGAAAATGCGATTTACTTTCGGGCCGGTATCCCTGGAACTTCCCGCTATTTATCAGGGAGGCAATCAACGTGATCCTTCTGCTGGGAGCGGGGAGATAATAGGATCAGATTCGGTTCGGTTCGGGAACTGGGAATAGTGAATCCAATAGACCGCCCCTGCGATGGCGCCTGAGATCACTTTGACCTCGACGGCGTCAGCCTCGGCCCGAAGAGCGGTCATTTCGACGGAGTCCTGAAGTCGGCGGATGCCCAGTCCGCTGAGATTGGCGCCGGCCCGCTCCCCTGACGAGGGATAACGGGCGAAAAAATTTCGCAGTGACTCCGGGGATTGAGCGAGGTAGATCGGATCACCGGATCGGCCGGCGGTAAGAGGGGGGCTGTTCTCGTAGGTCGAACCGGGCTTTATCTTAACCGGCAGACGGTTGCGGGCCATCTCCACGCCAAGACGACCGGAAAGGTAGATCGCGCAGACAAAGACGGCCATTCCGGCGAGGATGCCGATTGCCCTGAGCCGACGGAAATAGGCTGCCCGGGCCGGTGAATCAATTTTTGAAGGACTTTCGTTCAAGACAGTATGGGGGAGGCTCAAGGCAGGTTCATAGATTCCGGTCAATTCGATCAGACAGCTTTCGGCTGCTCTGTTCGAGGGTTCGGCGCTCTTCAGCCGAGAGGCTCTGGAACCCGTGTTCATTGATCTTATCAAGAATGGCATCCACGTCACTGGTCACGAAGGGTTTTCGCTTTGCCGCGTCGCTCCCCTGGATCCCGGGGTCGGGACTGTCACTGTCCCGAATCACACGGATACCGAAGCGCTCTTTCATGGGCTTGCGAGGGCTTCGGGAGGCCGCAGAGGAGTGGTGGAACCCGTAGTGAATGAATGCCCAGCCCAGAAGCATGCCGCCAAAGTGGGCCATTACGGCGATGCCGTCCCGTTCGCTCCCCGGCGCTCCCAGACTGAAGAGAAAAGTGAGAACATTCACTCCGACGATGACGTAAGCGACCTGCTTGAGAGTGAGGGTCACCGGGATGATGAAAAAGAGCAGCATCTGAATGCTCCGATGGGGAATGATCGCAGCGACCGCAATCACGATGGCGAGGACCGAGGCGGAGGCTCCAACAATGGCTGCATCCGGGCCGAAAATGGCGTTGTAGAGGAGCTGCAGCCCCCCGCCGGCGAACCCGCCAAGCAGATAGATTTGTAAAACCTGTCGAGGTCCGGTCAGTTCTAGGAGCATTCGGCCGAGAAAGAAGAGGCCGAGCATGTTTCCGAGGAGATGCCAGGGGCTGGCGTGGACAAATTGATAAGTGAGAGGCGTCCAGAACCGGAACGATTCCAGCGCCTCGATCGAGAGACCAAACCAGTCGCGGTCTTTGGAGTAAAAGAAGAGATTGTTGAGAAGAAACACCGCGACGTTGATCGCGACAAGCCAGATCACAATGCTCCAATTTTTTGGACCGGTGGCGCTGTTTCCGGATTTCTGGTTTCTGATGTAGTCGCGGTCGTAAATGCTCATCGGGGGCGATTTCTCGTTGAATAACGTTGATCAAGTCCATTTGAGCAAGAAAAGGACGCCGCAACGATTTTTTAAAAGATGATAATTTAAAGTTGCAAGTATCTAGGATTTCTTGATGATCTACGAAAGACTATGAACACTTGGGGTTACTTGATTCTTATTACCGCGTTATTGGTTCTCGCCGCTCTTATGCTTTACGCGAGAATAGCGACGCGCTCCAGAGAGAAATCGCTCCATCATGCGCCGATGGAACTGATGTTCCCGCTTGAGACGATCTCGAAAGCACCTTTCGCTACGAGGGAGACGGCCACTCATGTGCTGCCGGTGAGCGAATCACTCTCAGGTCCTGCGGTGACGCTGGACCCGCTGCATCGGGCGGGAGGGAAGGCAAAGGAGGAAAAGCCTCATGTCAAAAGCAGTGAGAGCGAATACTTTGATGAACTCCAGGAGGCCGCCGCCGGCCTTGCGATGTTAATGCGATCTTCTCCGGTGGGCCGGATTGATCCCGTCGTTTTCGCTCCCGAGGAAAAATACGATTCTGAAGATCAGGAGAGTGTTGAGTCGCTGGCGGAAGCGGCAAATGACTTTATCGAGATCGAGTTTCCGGCGGTTGAGGTCCATGTTTTGGAAGAAGCGATCGGCGTTCCTTCGATAGAGCCGGACGAAACGAATGTGACAGGGATCCTTCCCGGGGGCGAGGCATCCATTGATGAGACGGTTGAGACCGTTGGAACTGCGGTGATTGAACCTGAGGTGGTATTGGAGGCAACTGTCGTTGCTGACGCCACGGAACGGGCGTTATCCCCGAAGGAGATTCTGGGGGATCAGGTGAGTGACCAGATTGGCCAGATCGATCAGGGCCTGGATGTCCTGGAGTCCCTCGTTCGAAGCATTGAGAGCAGTCTTCGTTCGCTTACCGAACTCGATATTCATGACGACGACGATATCGAGGAGAT
>JAGNMT010000468.1 GCA_017991025.1 Verrucomicrobiales bacterium | reverse complement strand
CACCAGAATTGAGAAAATAGGTGTTTACTTTTTGTTAAGTCTTCTTAACTATTTAAAGAACGCCTTCATCCTCTAGTCTCTCTTCCGGCTGGTGCCGGATGGGGGGGCCCGCCTCAGTCACTCACTCATCCATGCGCCATGAATACACCCTATCCGACGTCATCTCCTCGTTCCCGCTCCCACCATACCGTTAAGCATTTCTTCTTCTGGCTCTCCGGAGCCGGTGCCGACACGCTTGAACAGTGCCCCGGTTGGGAACAGCGTAAGTATGTTGCTTTCGGAGCGACCGTTCTTGTTCCCACCGTATTCGCCTTCATTGCCTGCGGGTACGCGCTCTCCACGCTCACTGACAACTGGAAGATCATTGTCCCTGTTGCTCTCGCCTGGGGTCTCATCATCATGACGATAGACAGGGCGCTGCTCTCGATCTACCGCTCCTATCAGCGTTTCCATCGCAAAGTCAGCCAGTTCTTTCTCCGGATCGTCGTCGCCGCACTCATGGGCGTGACAATCTCGCACCCTCTCACGCTCCTCCTCTTTAATGACACCATCTCCAGTGTCGTCGAAGGAGACCGCCAAACAGAGATCGAAGCCGTCCGTGTCGCGGCCAATGGGGAAAAGGCCACCGTGGAAACGAAAGTGGCCGAACTCGAAGCGCAAATCGCCGAGCAGCGTGCGAATTTCGAAAAGACGTTCTCCGCTGAATTTCTTGTAGAAGATGCCTCGGCCGGTCTTGCTGATCCGCTCTCGGATATGGATGACGAGCTTCGCACTCAAATGACTGCGCGGATGACAGCCGATACCGCTGCCTATGTCTCCAAAATAGCATCCGTAGATACGGAGTTCACAGAACTGCAGGCAAAATATGTCACGCTCCAGGCCGAACTCGATAAATGGCAGAAAGATTTCGAACTCGAGGTCAATGGGCAGCGCAGCGGCATCATCGGTCTCGGGCCCCGTGCCGAAAGCATTCGCGACAATCAACTCGCGTGGCGCCGGGATGAAGCGAAGCGCATGAGCGAGTCACTCGCCTACCTGACCGAACAGCGCAACGCCCTTGCCGCCAGGGTCAAAGAGACCGAAGACGGCATCAAGGGAGAATATGTTGGCATCGCTGCGGCCAAGGCTGAACGGATCAAGGAAGAGCGTTCCCGCGTCTCGGATCTCAAACGTCAGGTCCAACAATCACAGGCGGATCAGTTCGTCGATCAACAGAATACAATCCGGGCCACCATCACCGCCCAGATTGACACCCGTCTCGCCGAACTCGGCCGTCTTCAGGGTGAGCTCGCCGCGATCGGTACTCAGGAGCAGGAGCGTATCGCCGATATCGCGGCCGAACCGCGCCGGGATATTCTGACCCAGACACTGGCGCTTCATAGTCTATTTGATCAGGGATCCGAAGGCGGCAAATTCGCCCTCATTGCCTATTTTGTGCTCGCCGGACTCTTCATGTTGATCGATACGATTCCTCTCGTCGTGAAGTTCTTCTCACAGGCAGGGCCTTATGACACCCTCGTGGATTGCGAAGAAGTCCGTTTCGCCCGCGAGCGGCAGGCCTGGCTGAAGAGCTACCACAAATACATGGATGACCTCTCGGACGGAAGACTCCTGCATCTCACGCAGAACAAACCGCTGGAAAAGGCCGTCATCGAGGGCATCGACAGCTCTCGGGCCGCGAAGGCTTTTGTTGAGAATCTGATTGATCTCGAAGTCGCTTTCGAGGAACGCATCGAACAGGAAAAAGCCCGTCTCACCGACGAAAAGAACGTCCGCGCAGAGAATCGCGCGAAAAGACTCGAACGCTTCGCCGAGACTTTCTACGACGACCTCAACAATCGGATGGAAACCTTCTTTGACCGCGACGCGGCCAGAGCAGCGGCTCGCAGCGCGGCGTAAACCGGCACTCGTATTCTCTACCGATGGGTCGTGAGGCCCTTCGGTAGAAGTTCCACCACGATTCGTGGTCAGCTCCCTCTCGGGCGGCGCTTATGAACATCGTGATGTATTCGGCTTTATTCGCATTGTATCGATAGGGTATGCACCTTCACTCAACCCTCCTGGGTCTCTTGCTCCCCCTCTCGCTGCTTGCCCCCGCATTCTCAGCAGCAGAAACCATCGATCACGAAGGGACGACCTACTGGATCTACCGCGTCGATCACGGGAAGGAGAAGGTTGAACTCTATCTCGGTGAACAGAAAGGGGAACCCAACACCTTTCCCAAGCTCGAAGCCCGGCTCCAAAAGCAGGGCCGTCGCCTCAAGTTTGCAATGAATTCGGGGATCTTCGAAGGCACCTTCCTACCGAGCGGACTTCACATTGCGGAAGGAAAAACGATCACAAAGCTGAATCTCAATGACTTTGTTAAAACAGGGGAAGCTCAGTTCACCCCGAATTTTTTCCTTAAACCAAACGGCGTCTTTTTTATCCGGCCCGACGGCACGGCGGCAGTGGTCGAGTCCCAACGTTACGTGACGCTGAATGAGATGCCGATCCTTGCGACGCAGTCCGGCCCGCTTCTCGTGCAGGAGGGTAAAATCCATCCCGTGCTGACACCGGACTCGACCAGCAAACGCTACCGCAACGGCGTCGGGGTGACGAAAGACGGGCGTATCATCTTCGCCTGCTCGATGCTTGATCGGGAGCTCGGGATGAGCAATATCTATCGCTTCGCCGAATGCTTCAGGGATAAGCTCGGATGTCCCAACGCGCTCTATCTCGATGGTGACATCTCCTATATCTACATCGCGGGCAAAAGTGAGCCGATCCGTGAGACGAACTGGTTCGCCGGAATTCTCGCGATTACAGAACCGCTACCTTGATGCCGCCCCGGCCTCATCGAGCTTCTGTTGACTGTTCATTCGGAAACGAACCGCGCCAGCGGAGCCCGCTGCCGCCCTCCCATCAGCGGAATTTCGTTCCGTAACCTCCGATACAGGTGTCCCCGACCCATCGGTATCGCTTGCCTCTTCCGGAGCCCTCCCGGCATCCTTCGAGGCAAGACTCACCGGAAACAGCTCGCCTGAAACAACACCGCCGTCGCTCGCAAGGGGAAGGTCTTCCGCGCCGACAAAACGGGTCGTTCCCCAGTCTCTGGCATCACCGCTAGCGATGGTTTGTCGACGGCTCGCCGCTTTGTAGTCAATCTGGGCACTGAGCCACTCAATATTCTCCTCGACCCGGGTATATTGGGAGCTGATTGCCTCTCGAAATTCAGGGGGTTTTTTCCTGATGAGGTCATCAAGGAGCGATTTCGTCAGGTCGAGCGTGGAGAGAGATTCTTCGTATTGATTGCTGAAACGCTGCTGCAGCCCGAGTTCCAGAGATTCGATGAAGTCGAGGTATTTCATCATGGTCTCATGCTCGTCGGAACTGAGCCGTTCCCCAGTCGCGGAAATCGTCTCCTCGAGCCTGGTCCTGCGGTAGGCGATCAATTCGGGCTCATAGGAGGGGTGTTCCTCGGCGAGAGTCTGGATTTGTTGAAATGACTCGATATAGCTGCCCATCGCGAGAGCCCACTGCCCGGCCGCCGCGAGACGATCTCCCGTCTGGTTCCAGCCGTAGACACTCACCCACCTGGCCGCCGGATCCTCCTTCTCTTCGCCTGCCGCACATACCGGGAGAGCGGAAAGTAACAGCGCGAGGGCCGTCTCTACCATGGGATATGACCGCATCGTTTTCGTAATCTCTTTCGCACGCGCCACTCAATCACTCAATCACCAACACCCCGGATCAGCACCTCCACTTTCCGGAGTATTAT
>JAGNMT010000467.1 GCA_017991025.1 Verrucomicrobiales bacterium | reverse complement strand
TGGGTCACGGGTGGCCCCGATGCCCTCTCGCCACCATCCCCCAGTTCGGCAGGCAAAGGCGCTCTCTCAAAAATGCCCGCACGGTGACTGTCAATGCGGCGGGGAGATCCGATACGATCACTGCCCACGATTTTGCGAAGACGTTTCAAGGTCTCCTCGTACTGATGACGATTGCGTAATCCCGCACCGAAAATATTTTTCTGCGAAGCAACGGGATCCGATGGCTCGAAACGAAGGCGCAGGGCAATCACGGCGGACTTCATTTCGAAGACTTCGAGGTATCCGCTCACGAGGCGGAAGAGCACTTCAAGGTCCAGCGTCGGCTCGGGCAAAAGGAGACGCCTGGCATGACAAAATCCGTCGGCAAAGGAAAGCAGGAAATGAACCGCCGTCGCCGCCCGTCCGGTTTGCGCGACGCGGTGAGCAAGCTGTTCGATAAAACGCTGGAGGAGAAACAAGAGCGGCTCGCGTTCGTTCACTTCATACTCAAAGTCGTGATGTGCCTCGAAGAGTTGCTCCAGTTTGGCAAGACGAAGGGGACGCCGCAGCCGACCGGTAAGCCGCAGCCACAGTTCGACACCTTCGTCTCCAAGCCGGGACGCCACCTCCTCGCGCTGGAGACGGGCGAAGGCCCCCAGCGTTTGAATGCCCCAGAGATGGAGCTTTTCATTAAGCCCGGATCCGGTCTCGGAGATGATGAGGGGAAGCTGGTCGAGCCTCTCGATCCGCTCTTCAGGTCGCAAATGCCAGACTCCCAGGCCCCCATGGAGCGCCGCCTGAGCCGCAAGTCGGGCGAGCGCAGGAGTTTCTCCAAGTCCGATTACAGCATGAAGCCCGCAGCTCGAAAGCCGCTCACGAAGGCACCGCGCACTCTCATGCCATTGCCCGGCCGGTTGTGTCGCGAGATCGAGCGTGAGAATCCCGACACCGGTTTCTTCAACGCCCGGCACCCAGCTCAAAGCGATTTCCAAAAGAGTCCTCGCCGCCGCGAGCTCCGCCGCCGCTGAGGGGCGTTCCACTTTCAACAGTGGACAGCGGGCAAGAGCCTGCACCGTGGGAATCCCGGGCACGACCCCGCTCTCCGCCGCGAGCGTATTGCAGCAGAGAACGACTGACTGTCGCCGCGTATCATCGACGAGAGCGACAGGGATGCCCCGCCCGCTCCGCCGCTTGACCGCCTGCAACCGGAAATCGCGACACCACACCACGGCGTAACCGGGGAGGGTAAGGTCCCTCACTTGACCCTCTTGACTCATCACCCGGCCTGCCGCGCCCCTCCCCGATCCTCTGTAAAACGGTTCACCGGCTGAAACTGCACCTGACTCAGAATCACCCCCCGTTCCTGATGGAGGCAATCGAGGGTGAGAGGCGAAATCATTTCGAGGCGGTGTTTTGTCGCTGCCGTTACTTCACTGCGTGCAAACAGGACAGCCACAGCCTCGCGCTGGCGCAACTGATTCAATACCCGATACCACTGCGGTGCCCGGACGGACTTCCACTCCGCCTGATCGCAGTCGCGCCCGTCGAGCAGGAAAAGGTGAAAGTTTTCATCCCTCGTCGCGACATCGAGTGCCTCAACCGCCTGCTTTGCTGAATCGCACCCGACCCAAAGAAGCGATTCGAGATCCCTTTCCGGAAAGCTCTCGGGAGAAAACCCGGACCCGACATCCAGCAGCATCGCATAGCGCCCCTCGCGTCGCGCCTGGGCAAGCAGTCCCGCCATGACCACTCCGCCCCCCCGCGAAACGCCGCGCCCGATGATCTCCGTGAGCTGCCCCCGCACCAGTCCGCCGCCAAGCATCTCATTCAAGCCGCCCAGTCCGGTGACCAGACGGATCTCTTTCTGCTCCCGCTCACGCAACAACTCGGCACCGGACTTAACCTGTCTACCCAACTGCCGACGAAGGGACTCGAGAGTGGCGATCCTGGCTTTATCGGTAATTTCCATTTCCTGAAAGACTGTTTTTGTGAACAGTATTTCAAAACCACCTCAGGCGCAAGAAATATCCCTCTGCGAAGTGATGAAGTCCGCCGCAGCGGTTCCTGCAATGTAACCTGTCGTCCAGGCGGATTGGAAATTAAACCCGCCCGTGATGCCGTCGATGTCCATGACCTCCCCGGCAAAATAGAGCCCCGGAGTGCGGTTGCTTTGCATCGTCTTAAAGTCGATCTCTTTGAGTGAGACGCCTCCCGCCGTCACGAACTCATCTTTATTCAGGCTTTGCCCTTTGACCTGGAAGCGGCTTGCGGTCAATTCGATCGCGAAACGATGACGGGCCTCCTTTGTTAAATTGGACCAGGTCACCTCGGCGGCGATCCCGGAATCTTCGGCGATGCGATGCCAGAGACGGGACGGCATGGAAAACGTCTGAAGACCCGAGCGGACCCGCTTTTTCGGAGAAACCTCCCTGGCCTCCAGCAGACGCGTCTCGACCGACTCCAGCGGGCTGTTGCCGCACCAGTTGATCACCACTTCGAACAGGTAGTCTTTTTCCGCCAGCTCGCGGGCTCCCCAGGCGGAGAGTTTCAGAATCGCCGGTCCGCTCAGCCCCCAGTGGGTGATGAGACAGGGGCCGACCGAGCGGAGTTTTGCTCCGGGGATGGCGGCGACCACCTCATCGACCGAGATCCCCGAGAGCCCTTCGAGACGGCGGTCAGGAATTTTAAATGTGAAAAGCGAGGCGGCAGCCGGAACGATCTCATGCCCGAGTGTCCCCGCGAGGCGGACTCCGGCATTGTTTCTCGTACCGCCGGTCGCGAGCAGCACCGTCCGGCTGGAAAGGGTCGAACCGTCTTTCAAATCGACAAGCCAGCGTTCGCCGGACGGGCACAACCGGTCCGCCTCACTGTGGTAGCGCACTTCGATCCCTAGCTCCCTGGTCACTCGCATAAGACAATCGATCACGGTCTGCGAATCATCCGACACGGGAAAGATCCGCCCGTCGCCCTCGGTCTTGAGCGCAACGCCCTGCCGCTGAAACCAGTCAACTGTGTCCTGTGCGCCGAAACGGTGAAAGGGACCGATGAGATTGCGCTCCCCTCTCGGGTAATGACTTGTGAGCCGCTTTGCCTCAAAGCAGGCGTGCGTAACATTACAACGCCCGCCGCCGGAGATTTTCACTTTACCCAGAACCGTGGACGTCTTCTCGAGGATGCAGACCCTGGCACCCGGAGCCCTCTCCGCAAACGCAATCGCCCCGAAGAAGCCGGCTGCACCGCCTCCGATAATTACAAAGTCGTATTCAGGAGCCATTTTTACAAAACCGCAGGCGAGAGCGAACCCGGGCGGGAATTTCAAGTCCTACCAAAACAGCGTCACCACCACTTGTAAAGAACCATCACGGAAAGCCCGCCATCAGCCCGATTTCTCTTTTCCCGAATGTCACTTTCGATTACACTGGGCCGGATGCTTCGTGACCATCAAGGCACACTGATCCGCTGGATCTTCGGGGTAGGATTTCTCGGCCTCTCGTTCCGGTGCGCTACGACAGGCTACAACCGCCTTGATTTTGTTCTGCTGCTCATCGGCGTCCTTTTTCTCGTAATCGGGATAGTCTTCCTCTGGAAGACCATTTTTCACGTGGCAACCCGGCCTTTAATGCTGCTCGTCGATTCGATTTTCTTTCCCGGAGGAGAGTTGCCCAAGCCCGTCCTGAATCTCAAACTTCCCGCCTACTATCTCAACGAAGGCCGCTTCGATGAGGCTCTAATCGAATATCGCAAGATACTGAAATACTACCCGGACGAAGTCGAGGCATACGAAAAGACGA
>JAGNMT010000466.1 GCA_017991025.1 Verrucomicrobiales bacterium | reverse complement strand
ATACCATCGGAGGCCACAACAGGATCATCGACCAGCATCCCGAGAGCCATGATGAGAGCCGCGATGGAAATTTGCTGCAATGGTACGCCAAGTGCCGCCATGCCACCGAGCGTCATGGCGATGGTGAGTGGAATCGCCACGGCGACGACCAGAGCTGTGCGCCAGTCCATGATAAGCAGTGAGACCAGCACCACTACAAGCACGGCCTCAATGAAACAGCGCAAAAACTCACCGATACGATGCTCTGTGGCGGCGGGCTGGTCAGAGACGGTAATGATCCGGATGCCTGCAGGAAGGGTGGTGCTGTCGATCTTCTCCATCACTGCGGTTTTAAAATCGCGTATGATATTCCCGGTTTTCATCTCCACGCCGATGAGAACGCTGACGGAGGATTTTAAGGGGCCGTCACCCTCCCGGTGCAGGGTCTCTACCGTGTAATTGGCGCTCGCCATGTCCTCGAACGACAGGATCTGTTCCGGGCCATGACCAAATTGCCGGATGCGGCCCGTAATCGGAAGCGCATGGAGTTCGTTCTCGATTAAATCGGCCGCCTGACCGACCTCAGTGATGTCCTCGCCTAACACAGCAAATAGAAGCGTGGCGGGAAGCTGGTAATCTGTTTCAAGACGCGGCTTATCGCAGCCTTCGGGCAGTTTCACGCCGCGCAGGATCTCGCGCGTTTTCTCCCATTGCCGGTTGATTGCTTCCTGGTCATCTGACTTCAACCTGATGGCGATCACCGAGATATTTTCGCGTGATTGGGATTGAAGGCTCTCGAGGGCCGGGAGTGCTGCCAGGGACGCTTCAAGGGTTGTCGTGACCTCTTCAACCGCTTCTGCGCTCGCGCCGGGAAAGACAGTGATGAGCACGGCATCGTGGAGAGGAAAGGTGGGATCTTCCTGCTGAGGCAGGCTGCGGTAGGCTATCCATCCCCCTATCAATACAGCCACTAAAACAAGCCAGCCGAAGAGACGGTGCTCCACAAAAAATTGCGCAAGGCCGCCGTTTGGAGTGACTGCTGAGGGGGGATTTGCCATTGCGACTGTTATGGCCGGAGAATGGTTTTTTCAACTCTCCCGAGTCCGCCGGAAATCCGGCGATTCGGGCGCGATCACCCGGTTCGGGGCGTTCAAAATCGACGCCCCGGCAGACGGCGCATCAAGGATGCCCCCGCGTTGGCGCCCAGCCATTTATCACAAGAATACTGCCGTTCTCGCCATCCCCCTCGTGAGCGGCGACATAGAGAACCTCACCGACAATCAGCAGAGAGGACGGTTGATAGGCTTTCCAATCCAGGTGAATCGTGCGCCTGAGAGTGAGATCTTCGGCGGAAAATACCCACAACGTTCCCTTGGCTCCGCCCACGACGACATAATCGGCATCTGCCGCTATTCGATAGGAAAACTCCCCGGGAATCTGTTTCCGCGCGGTTTCCTTCATCGTAGCGGGATCGATCCGGACCACAACTCCGTCGACGTCCCAGTTTCCGCCACAGACAAAAACGGAGCCCTCGGTCGCGGCGAGACCACCGAGATTGCCATTTAACTCAACCTTCTGCGTTGGCTTCAGTGTTTGGGGATCAAACCGGGATACCACCGTGGTGATGGCACCTTCTGTTCCCCCGGTGTGATTAGTCCACAGGGCGTTTCCCGATTTGGCAATACCCCAGGCTCCGCTTCCGAGAAGCCCCGACGTGGTGGCGGAAGCGGTTTTCTGATCGTAACGCACCATCTTTGATTGGGCGTTCGAACCGTCAACCCACATCAAGACCCAGACGGCGGTTTCATCAGCGGTAATCGAATTGGGATAGTCGGACAGGGAAGCGAATGTGCCCCCTTTCGCTGAACGGGCGAACCGGACCACCTTCTGGTCTGTCGCGACTGCGGCAAACACGTCACCCGTCACCGGATTTGAAGCCAGGCCGACCGGCAGCCGACCCGCGCTGACACGATCCATGACGGCTCCGGAATCCGGATTGATTTGCGCCAGGTTCCGCTGGCCGCTTTCCGCGACCCAGAGAGCGTTCCCGTCGTGCGCCATCCCTTCGGGCCACTTTCCGACGGGCCAGACCAGGGGAGTTAACGTGAGGTCTTCGGCCTGCAGAGCAGGAATCGGGATTGGCGCGCTGCTACCCAGCGAACCGGGAGGTTTTGCACCCAGCGAACCGGGAGGTTTTGCACCGAGGGGGCGAATCCCGGTCAGAACTGGAGCACCGGTGCCCAGAGCTCCCGGAGGTTTCGCTCCCAAGACGCCGGCAGGTTTTGCCCCGGGAGCGGTGGTGGCCATCCCTTTCCCGACTGCTCCGCCTGCGATTTCAGTAATGGAAAGAAAGTCCCCGATCCACGACGTCTTTCCATTCTCGATGGACTGATTCAACTTGTGATTTACAGAATCATTCTCAATTTCGAGCTCGAGGAATCCAGCGCGGGTTTCACCTCCCTGAAGGTGGAGACTCGACCCTGACTCGATGGTGAGGGTGCCGGAAATTGTTCCGGAACCTCCGCGACTTTCCCAGATCACGGTAGCGGTGCAGGCATTGCCGCGGAAGTAGCCGCTATAATGCTTTTCAACTCCTTTTCCCAAAGTGGCAAGCCCCGCCGTGGCTGGCACCGCTTCTGACACCTTGCTGAAAGATAAGACATTGCCGACCCAGGAAGTCGTGTTTCCAATGACTTCTTTGCGAAGAGAATACGTTTGCCCCTGAATGTCGATCTCCAGGTGATCGGCTTGAAGTTGCTGCCCCGTAAAGGTGAGTATCGCCGTCTTGTCGACGACGAACTTCCCGTCGACACCGCCAAGGCCCGCGTAGTCGGCCCAATTGATCGTCACTTCGCAGTCTTTGCCCTTGAACAAACCGGTATACACCTCTGTCTTCTGCTGAGCTACGGCTGCGACGCCGAGGTTTAGAAGAAAGAGAGATCCGGCGGCAATAAGATTTTGGCGGGTATTCATAGCTGGCGAGTTGAGTAAAAGGCTTGGATCCTTCACGACCGAAATCAGATCTGACGACGGAAGGCACCCGTAAGCGATCCGCGGAGGAGTTCAAGGAGCAGACTGCGCGGCCTTGTCGCGATGTCAGGGAGAACTTCCTTTTCCCGGTTGCCTCCCCTGGCGGCGTTCTCTCAACTCATTCGCCCCTCGTCCACGTCAATGTAGTGCGTGATCGTCTGAATATCGTCGCGGTTGGAGAGACCGGCATCAGCCTTTCGCTTCACGAGAATTGCGGAGATGTGATCATTCCAGCCGAGCTTGGTCGTGTAACAATTCCAGACCAGCCTGTCGAAATCGTTCAAGGGGCGGCCACGCTCCTCACACCAGCGCAGGATCTCTTCGTCGCTGCCACCCTCGATCACCCGGGCTCTCAGTTCGTTATAGTCGACATGAAGAAATCCGGCACAGGCGGCATCCGAGCCGATGCCGAGGTTCGCATGGAGATCCTCCCACAACCGGCCTGCGGCGTGCAGCCGGATCTTTCCAATCATGCGCGGGAAATACTTCAATCCAGCGGTCTCCTCGAGAGGGCTACAGGGCAGAGAGGCGGGGTCCGGAGAGTTGCTCATCCGCTACGACTCGACCGCCATCGCG
This sequence comes from Verrucomicrobiales bacterium, assembly GCA_017991025.1. Classification (GTDB taxonomy): domain Bacteria; phylum Verrucomicrobiota; class Verrucomicrobiia; order Verrucomicrobiales; family DEV007; genus Arctic95D-9. Next base: position 185 of record JAGNMT010000466.1, on the reverse strand, counting down.
GGTTTGTCAATGTGGTGCCCTGCTCCGAGACCGGGAGCATTTTTAGCTGAACTCCCATTCACAGATCCTGCAAACATGCCTCGACACAATTCCGTGGGTTTGCGAAACGGCTCGAATGAGAGGAATTTTCACGCATTTTTGTGTCGTGCATTTTTCTTGACGCTGTCCAAACTTTGACTTAGTCT
>JAGNMT010000465.1 GCA_017991025.1 Verrucomicrobiales bacterium | reverse complement strand
GTGTTCGGCCTGTGCGAGGCGTTCGCGGTGTTCGATGATGACAGCTTTCAGCCCTTCCTCCCAGTCCGGATTCGAAGAATCGTCGTTCGGGATGACCTTGAGATCAATGAGGGCGAGCAAATCCGGAATACGTTGGGCAGCGGCGCGATTGGCGACCTGCGCGTCCGGCGAAAGATCCTCGTAATCCTTGTCGATTTCAGGCTTGATGGACCAGCCTTTATCCCTGGCATTGTAGCGATAGTTCTGATGGATGGCCCCGGCCATTTTTTCGAGGTCGGGATGCGTTTTGAATTCGTTGCGCTGGTTCATGATTTTGTGAAATTCGTCGTCGTCCGTCTCACGACCGAGAAGCGGATCGGGCGGCAGCGCGGAGCGATGGAAGTGTTTCCCCTGTTTTCCCTGAGCCAGGGTCAGAAGTATTTTCTCAAAGGAGCGTGAACCGTGCTGATACTTCATCACGCTGAGAAGCGCGTAGAGCAGCCCCAGGTCCATGTCCAGTTCATCGGGCTTCTTCGGGTCATCTTTGAGGCCAAGCACGCTGCGGAGCATGAGCGCGCGGCGAATCGGGTAGGTGGAGTCATCACAAGGTGAGCCATCGATGAATTTCGGATTCGGCCCGAGGACATTGAGGTGCCCGTGGAGGCGCGAGATGAAGTCAGGGCCTTTCAGCAGCTTGAACGCCTGCCAGGATTTCTCGGACTCGAGGAGGTCTGCGAGCATGGAACCGGCCAGTTCACTGCGTTCTTTCAGGTTCCGCTCATCGGGTCGTTTTACACCAAACTCATCGAGTGTGTCCGCCGTGCCGCCCGCAAAAATGAAGAGGCATTTGCCGATGGGATGGGTGAGCTGTCCTTCCTGGAAGGCTCCGTCCTGCATCGGAGCGAGCAGGTATTGGAGCCAGTGGAAACTGCGCGAGTCGAACTCATCCCAAAAGGCGACCGGCGTGGCTCCTTTGAGCACCTCATCGCGCACCCGATGGAAGGCACCTACGAGATCGGTCGTATCATTGAACTGCGAGAGGTTAAACTCAAGGAACGGCACCTTCTCGCCGAGTATCGCCTTCGCGAGGGCCTTCACGGCAAAAGATTTGCCAGCCCCGGGAGGACCGAAGACCCCGATTGAAAGCGGCTTTTTCTGCGGACCACCATCCTCATACTCGCGGATGAGACCCTCCAGGGTGCGCAGGCTCTCGATCTCCGTACGATCAACCGAAAACAGGCCACCCTTCGAGAGGCTTGGCACGTGTGACAGCGCACTGCGACCGAAGCGTGCGGCGAGTTGGCCAAGCCCGATCAAAGGTGGCGTTGCTCCCCCATGAGTCTCAGAACTTACGAGAATGCTCCACACACAAGAACCCAGCAACTCGGGCAGTGACGGAACTACAACCGTGCCAAAACCGCAGGCGGGTCCCGCGATGACCCGACCGACTTCCGTGAAGGGAAATCCCGGAACACCGGCCCCGACTTTACCGTGTCCCAGTTCCAGGAGTTTTCGCCTCGCGAGAAGGCCCGTGACGATGCCTGTCGTGATCGCCTTATCAAGATCCGATTTGCCTGCCGCCGCTTCCATCAACAAGTGATGCGCGATGGCCACCGCAAAGCAGGTTTGGAACCCATAAACGGTACCCTCAAAATCTCGGGTGATGTCCCCTTCCAGCAACAGAGGGTCAAAAATCAATGTCGCGGTATGCTCGGCCCCCGCAGTCTTCCGGTGAAGCCACAGCGCTCCGGCTGAGCGAAAATTCACGACGACATGATCCGCCTGGAGCAACTCTTTACCGATCGGGGTCCTGTGCAGGGCGACGACTGTGTCCGCCGCCGTCTGCTCCCACGAAAGGCGCTTCCGGATTTGGACATCTTCACGCCGCAGATCGTCCGCCGACACGACCACCAGCAAACGTCGCGGGACGCCTTCTTCGGCAAGAAGTTTCGGCCACAGATCACCCCGGCAGAGCGGCCCACTCATCTTGAGCACGATCAAAGGCTGCCCGGAAATATTTTCACTCGTGAAGGTCGGCCACGCCGCCTGCGAACGCTCATGACGGAAGAGGATACCTCCATCATCGAGGAGCAGCAAAGCTGGATCAGCCGGGAGATCACTTGCCCTCGAGAAAGCAAAGTTCTTCGGGGAAGGAATCCGTGGACCGTAGCCAAAATGCTCCTTAATCCGCCAGACGGTATTGTCCGGGTCTTTCGAACTCTTTTTCGCCAGATACGAAGTCCATACACCAAAGGAGTGAAGATGCTGAGGAAGGTCTTCCTTGAGCTGTTTGAGATCGGCGGTTTTGGGATCCGAAACCGCGCGCCCCCCCACTCCAAGTCCTAACACAGCGGCGTACGATTGAAGCGGTCGCCGATAATCGAGGTCATCGGGTCGCTTGAGGGGAGTTAGCTCCGGTTCTTGGTCCTTTTGCTTGTTCCGAAGTTCCTCGTTCTTCTTCACCCGATCGGCAATCTGGACAGCCCGCTCCTCCTGCGCCTTGTCCCAGGCGCGTGCTTTTTCGTCGTAAATGAGTCCTTTTGCATCGGCAGCTGCCGCCAGGAGCGTTCGTGACAATTCAGCGCCACCGGGAACTTCGCAGTATACCGATCCCGGCTCGTGAAACGAGGTCGCTGCCGTTTTGACGCCTCCGTAAAGATGGCAGTCGAGGACAATGTCACCGGAAACAAGGGCTGCGAGAGTGCTCATGCTGGCAGACTAGCGGGAAACACGAGAAGGTGTCAACAGGAGGATTCACGCTTCGAGGCGCGCGATTCCAAATCCCCACCCCGCCCCCTCACCGCATTTCACAGTGACTCATCATCACCTGATCGACCGGGACCTCAATGAGCACCTTTACGGGGATGTCGTCGACAAAATTCAGAGTCACGGGTTCCTGCGGGATGCGATTGAGATTCATCTCCGCGAGGGCGAAGACGGGCTCCTTCAGCCAGCGGTCGAAGCGGGTGCGCACGATGCGGTTCCAGATCAGATTCTCCATGCCAGCCATGCCGAAAGACACGATGAGGCGGCAGCCGAGCTCCTCAATAAACGGCACGTGGATTAAACAGCCGATACTGCGATACTCCCTGCCGTGATCAAGACGTCGGGCCCGGCTCGCCGGGTCACGGGTGTTCAATGACTTCAGGCGGGCATCACAGTTCTGACAGAATTTAAAATCCGCCGGAGTCTGAATAATTTCCCGGGAGGATGCCGGATCCTGTCCCTGCTCCCATGCCCTGACCACATTCTCCTGAAGCCGCAGGTGGGTGCGGGAACAGATTTCCAGAAAGCGACTCACCGTACCAAAAATTTGTTGCTCCAGACGGGTCCCGCTCCTCGGCACGTATTTACGGTTTTGCACCTGCAGGTCGTGCAGAGGCGGGCGGGTGACCATGACAACGAGGTCCCCGATACGAACGAAGCGGAGTTCATCAATCGCCACAGTATCCTTCACGCCGGTCGCCAGCGCGTAATTGAATATCATCGACTCGAACCGGTAGCCGAGAGGGCTCAGTCCCGCCATCATTTCGGTGAAGGCGGCGGCGTCCCGGTTTTTTGCCAACTCGCCACGCTTGCCGCGCACGAGGCAGGGATAGGCGTTGTGAAACACCCGGCGCGGGTGAGGATTCAGATCTGAAACGTCCGGCAACTCGGGAAAAGAAGGGGGGGGCTTCATAGCGAGGTCACATGGGGGTTATTTACAGAAAGATGGGAACGCTGCCTATACTACGGCCTCCCAGTCAGCGATCTTAACTACAAAGGGTTCCAATCTTTGTAATCACGTTGACGGA
>JAGNMT010000043.1 GCA_017991025.1 Verrucomicrobiales bacterium | reverse complement strand
GTGTCTTTAGTTATGAGGCAACGCGCCCCCCTGTTGAATCAGGAGATTGGCATTGCTTTTAGGGCTTGATTCCACGATAGTCCTCTCCGGTTAACTGCTGAATCGCGTTTTCCAAGAGTGTGCCGGGATAGTCCGGGTGAATTTTTCCCGATTGTCGAACCGTTCCAGGACCCATGAGACGACTTTTAGCCTTCTCCGTTCTTATTTTGATCGCCATTTCGTTCCCCCGGCTGGGGTCTGCCCAGATCACCGTGGATCTGAAACTCGACCGGACTCTTTACCTCGCCGACGAGCCCATCACCGGCGAACTCATTATCGTCAATCGTGCAGGACAGGATCTCATTTTTGGCGACTCCGGTGGCCTAAGTTGGCTCGATTTCACCGTTACCGACGGAGGGGGTAATCTTATCACGCCGAGCCAGAACGTGATTAGTGAACGCCCCATTGTCCTTACTGCCGGACAGACATACAAGCACAAGGTGATGATCAACAAGCGTTACTCTATGTCCAGCATCGGCACTTACAGGATTAAGGCAAGTGTCACCTTCCCCCAGATCAACCGGGTCTTTCAGACGAAGGTAGTCACCGTTCAGGTTACCGACGGGCAGCCCATGTGGAGTCAGATTGTCGGGGTTCCCCAGGGGCATCCCGAGGCGGGAACTTATCGGGAGTATTCATTGATGACTTACTACCACGGAGCCCGTTCGAAAGCGCTCTACTTCCGGCTCAAGGGAAGCGATTCGGGGACCGTTTACCGCACCTATCCCATCGGTGATTATATGGCGTTGCGCCCTCCGACCCATGCGATCGACCAGCAGAATCAACTTCACGTTCTTCATATGACGGGACCGCAGGAATACAAATACACGGTCATCAACATCGACGGTGAGCCCGTCAAACAGCAAAAGCTTTTTGAAAAGGGCTCCAGTCGGCCCGAACTGAAAACCAGCAGTTATGGCGAGGTGACACTTACGGGTGGCGTGACCGAAGAGGAGGTAAAAACTCCCTATGAGCAGGTCGAGTTCCATCGCCTTTCGGAGCGCCCTCCGGGTCTTCCAAGTTACTGACGGCTGATCTTTCACTGGTGGCAATCCGGATGGTGATGCCTGCCGCCCGGTCCGGGCGGACGGATACGCGCCGAACAGCCGGAAGGATGGGGCTTTGCCCGGGGCACAGAATGGAGTGCCCCCGGCATTGGGAGAAAGGATTTCGGCACGGTAAGCGGGGGACCGGGCTCGTTCGATTTCTTCGCTGCCGGACCTCCGCCGATTTTTCTTCAATTTGCGAAAAATTACTTTGAACAATGATGTTCAAAGTAATACTGATACGTTAAAGACTTGTAATCCTTAACTACTCGGTAAAGTTATGAACTCTCGGACGACCCCTCAACCTCACCATGCCATTCCGGCGATGGTGCCGCCGGCAAACTGCTTCACCATTCTGGTGATTGACGATATGCTGGCGAATCGCGTCCTTCTCAGTAAAGTCCTGAAAGGAGCCGGATATGCCGTGCTCGAAGCGACTAACGGGGTTGAAGCTCTGGATATGCTTTGCAGTCAGAGCCTAAGTCCGGATCTCATCGTCACGGATATCGAAATGCCCGGCATGGACGGGATTTCTTTGGTTGAACAGGTTCGTTATCTCGAAGTGGCCGCCGCCCGGGTGCCGATTATCGCTGCTTCGGGGAACGCCGATGAGGGAATGCGCCGCGAAGCCCTTGCGGCGGGGGTTGATCTTTTTATGACGAAGCCCTTTGACATAGGGCTGCTTCGTCGGGAGATCGCAACCCTTATTAAGACCCGTCACCAGACGAGCGGGCCAAGATCGCAGGCAAATGTCCTGAGTTCACCGACGAACCGTTTTGATTCACCGCGGCTGAGAGAAGCAAATTGAAGCGGGGAGGGCGAGGAGAAGGTTCCGCTTTCTCTTTGGGGATTCAGGCGTATTCTGCCAGTCACCCCGCTCCCGTGTGTATTTTTCCTGCGGCGGGGTCATATCTTGCCCGTCTCAACTGTGAACCATCCTACCTTTTCCCAACTCGGTCTTCCCGAGGCACTTGTTGCCGCTGTCGAACAGCTCGGTTACGAGGAGCCCTCTCATATTCAGGTGGCGGCCATTCCCCTGGCGCTCGCAGGTAGCGATATCATCGGACTGTCCGAAACAGGTTCTGGAAAAACGGCCGCGTTTGGACTGGCCGGCCTCGCCCGGATCGACTGGGACAACCCGACGCCGCAGATGCTCGTGATTTGCCCGACACGGGAACTGGCGGTTCAGGTCTGCGCCGAGCTCCAGCGCCTCGGTGCCAAACTACCGAGGCTCCGCGCCATCGCGATTTATGGTGGAGCTCCCATTGATCGCCAGATTCGGGCCTTGCGCCAGGGGACGCAGGTCATTGTAGGCACCCCGGGACGCCTCATAGACCACGTCGAACGCGGCACCCTCGATCTTTCCTCGGTAAAAATTACGGTCCTCGACGAGGCGGATCGTATGCTCGACATGGGCTTCGCTGATGAGATGGAGAACATCCTCCGGGCGCTTCCCGAAGATCGCCAGACGATGTTTTTCTCGGCGACGATGAATCCTGCGGTGAGTCGCATTATCAAACGCTACGGCAAAGAGCCCCAACTGGTCGAAATCGAGCGGGAAAGCCTCACCGTTGATACGATTGAGCAATTTTGCTATGAGGCGCGCCAACGTTCCCGAATTGAGCTGATCTCCCGAATTATTGATCTGGAGCAACCCCGCCTGACGATTATTTTCTGTAACACGAAGCGGGCTGTTGATGAGTGCACCGAGGAATTGCTCGCACGGGGCTACTCCGCCGACCGGCTTCACGGGGACATCGCCCAGACCATGCGCGAACGCGTCCTGCGGCTTTTCCGCGAGGGAACTGTCGAGATCCTCGTCGCGACCGATGTCGCCGCGAGAGGAATCGACGTGAACGATGTCGATATCGTCTTTAACTACGAACTGCCTCAGGATCCCGAGGACTACGTTCACCGGGTCGGCAGGACGGGCCGTGCGGGACGATCCGGCAAGGCGATCTCGTTTATCCATGGCCGGGACATCTACCGCATCAAGACGATTGAACGTTACACCCGTCAAGCCATCGTCCGTGCGGAAATTCCCTCTGCCGAGGCCGTCGAGAGCCGCCTGGCCGAGCAACTGATCGAGACGGTTTCGGAGCGTATTAAGGAAGGCAATTTCGACAAAGCGATCGCCGCGCTGCAGTCCCTGCGGGATCAAGGGCATGAGTGGGAGCAGATCGCCGGAGTGCTCATGACCCTGATGCGGGAATCAACCGGACGTGAGGGCGAAGAGATCGCCGAGGACCGGCAGGAAACGCCGAATGACAGACGCGAACGCAGACCCGAGGCACGCGGTGATCGCGGAGAACCGCGCGAATCCCAGCAGCAGGGTGGCGAACGGAGAGATCAGGGTGGCGATCGCCGGGACCGCGATTTCAAACCGCGCCCTCAGCGCGAAGATGCGGCGGAGGCCGGCATGGTGAAACTCTTTCTCAGCCTCGGCAAAAACCATCGCGTCAGCCCGGGCGATATCGTCGGTATGCTCCACAACGAGTGCCACCTCGAAAGTGGCACCGTGGGCCGGATTCACCTTTTCCCTAACTTCAGTCTCGTCGAAGTCGCCGAGGGTGAAGCCGCTCACGCGATTGAGCAAGCGAGCCGCGCCCAACTCCGCGGTCAGACTTTCAAGCTCGATTATGATCGTGGTCGCCCTGAAGGTGGTGCTCCCCGTGGCAGCTACGGTGGCGGCGGTGGTGGCTACGGAGGCGGTGGAAGACGTGATAGTGATCGCCCCAGATCCGAAAAGCCGGGAGGCTTCGGTGGCGGTGGCCGTCGTGATGATCGACCACGTGGCGGCGGGGGAGGCGGAAAGCCATCGAACCGGGACAGCTATGATCGTGGACGCCGGGAACGTTGATTTGAAAAGGGATTCTGTTTAGCGCCTTTGAATTCGCTATTCTGCGTAGAGCTTCGCGTAGCTGGAGGCGATTTGGTCGAGGAAAAGATTCTGATCAGTACTCCACCACTTGTTGGAGAAGATCTCCACCTCGCGGTGGCCGGTGAAGCCGGTGGCGTCCACCCAGCCGCTGATTTCGCGGATGTTGATGCAGCCTTCACCCATGAGGCCGCGGTCGTTGAGAAGATCGGTCGTAGGCGTTTTCCAATCGCAGATATGGAAGGCGTGGAGGCGACCGGTGCGGCCAGCGAGGTCGATCTGCTCTTTCAACTCGGGGTCCCACCAGACGTGATAGACATCGACGGCGATACCGAGCATTTTCGGTGAGCCGAGGGCATCACAAATCTCGTGTGACTGCCGCATGGTGTTGACGGCACTTCGATCATCGGCATACATCGGGTGCAGAGGCTCAATGGCGAGCTTCACGCCTGCCTGTTCGGCAGCTGGCAAAACAGCAGCGAGGCCATCTGCGATTTGTTTTCGCGATTCGACCAAGCTTTGACCAGGGACAGCGCCGCAGACTAAAACGATGAGCGGAGCGCCAATTGCCTGTGCCTGCTCGATGGCGAGGAGATTATCATCAATGGCTGCCTGCCTGCCCGCAACTGTGCTTGATGGGAAGAAGCCACCCCGACACAGGCTGACGACATCCATGCCTGAGTCCGCTGTCTGGCGCTTCACCGTGGCGAGATCTCGCCCTTCCAGTGCCTGACGCCAGATCGTGATGCCACTGATGCCACGCTTCGGGAACTCCATCAGGCATTGGTCGAGGTTCAGAGGCTTGGTGGTGACGGTATGGACGCAAAGTCGGCTCATGGGTGACAATATGTGATTGATTCTTATCGCTGGTAAATCAGTTGTTTCCGATCATTATGGATGGGAAAAGCTATGGCTGATTAGGCTAAAATTAAATCCACTTCCTTCATAACGATGGAACTCTACCAACTCGAATACTTCCTCGAAGCCGCTCGCCAGCGCAACTTCACACGTGCGGCGGCGCATCTGCACCTGGCGCAGGCGGCGCTGAGTGCGCAGATCCGCAACCTCGAAGCCGAACTTGGCACACCACTCTTCAATCGCGGCCGACGGGAGACAGTGCTCACCGCAGCCGGCGAAACGCTACGCCAACACGCCGAGGCTTTGCTGGAACGTGCGGATGCGGCGAAGCGGGCCGTACATGATCTCATCGGCCTGCGTGGCGGGCGGCTCACGATTGGAGCCATCCCTTCAGTGAGTGCTTGCCTACTTCCTGCTGTGATCGCGTCGTTTCGCAAACGGTATCCGCTGGTTGAGCTCGCGCTTTTTGAAGGCACGTCGGAAGCCGTCGCACAGTGGGTCGAGAGCGGACGAGTAGAGTTCGGCATCGTGCAACTACCTGCCACCAGCGGCAGCTTTGAGGAGCGCCCGCTTTTCACGGAGCCTTTTGTGGCACTCGTTGCCAAGTCTAATCCTGTAGCTAAGCAAAAGGCCATCAGTCTCGCCAATCTGGCGGATGAACCGTTCATCCTCTACAAAGGCCGCGCCCGTGACACGGCGCTGACGGCCTGCCGTGCGGCGGGTTTCGAGCCGCGCATCGCTTGCGAGAGTGGTGAATTGGAGACGATTCGGTCACTCGTCGCTGCGGGACTTGGGATCGCCATCCTTCCCCAACTCGCCACCCGACAACCGACCGCAGAATGTGCCGTCCTGCACCTGTGCGACAATCCGGTAAAACGACAGGTGGCGTTGCTGAGTCGATCAAGGCACACGGCATCGCCCAGTGCGACCGTTTTTCGGAAGTTACTGACGAGTCGCGCCTCTAAAGAGGACGGAAATGGCTGAGCCTAGAAACGTGAATAGAGCGCAATTATGGGCATGTGAGGGTCGCCTGGGGCTGCCAATGGGCCCACTCGGGCTCCCGCCAAGGATGCCGTGAATCGTCGGGATGCGGGCCGTCTATTGCTGTGGTTGTGCCGTTGGCTGCACCAGAGCGGGAACGGGCTGACGAGGAGCAACAGGTGCTGCCGCAGGTACTGCCGCAGGTGCTGCAACAGGTGCTGCCGCAGGCGCTGCCGCAGGCGCTTTGACGGTCTTCGGAAGAGGCAGGACTTCTCCCACCACATCAGCCGAGCTGCTTGGTCCGACCGGTTTGACGGCCTTCAGGTATTTAAACAGATCACTGTCGGTCGAGAGGACCACGGTGCCGCCACCGAGAGTGGCCCGGTAAAGATCCATGGTGCGGACGAACTCGTAAAACTCTGCTGCCTCGGGAGAAATGTTGAACGCCTTCGCGTAGATCTCGGTCGCGGTCGCATCGGCCTCACCCTTCGTCGTTTCGACGATCTTGTAGGCTTCGGATTCGATCTCGCGAAGTTCCTTTTCCATGTCCCCGAGGATCTTGGCCGCTTCCCCGGCTCCCTCTGAACGGAATTTTTCCGCGATCTGCTGGCGCTCGGAAACCATGCGTTCGTAGATGCGCTCCTGCACGCCGTCATTGTAGTTGATCCGTTTAAAACGAATATCGAGCAACTCGATACCGAACTCGGCCAGCTTCAATTTCGCGGTATCGTAGATTTCCTTTTCAAGAGCGACCCTGCCTTTCCGGATGGGGATGAGTTTTCCAATGGTCCCGGTCTTGTCCGCCTCGGCGAGGTCCTTGTCGACCTGCACGGTGCGCTCTTTTGTCGTGCGAATGATCTCAATGAGCTCATGCTTCGCGACCGCGTTCCGGGTTTCCGATCCGAGGATGTCATCGAGTCGCGAGAGAGCACTGCGTTCATCACGGAGCTTCTCGAAGAAACGCAAGGGATCGACGATCATCCAACGGGCGTAGGTGTCAACGATGATGTAGGTCTTATCCTTCGTCGGCATCTCCGTAACACGTCCATCCCATTCGAGGATGCGGCGGTCAAAAGAGTTCACCTTCTGAAGAAAGGGAATCTTGAACTTAAGTCCCGGCTCAGTGACCGGTTCGCCAACAAGTTTGCCAAACTGGGTCACGATGACCTGATCGGTTTCCTGAACGGTGTAGAAAGCACCGTTGGCGATGAGAAACGCAACAAAGAGGGCGATGGCAACGAGGCAGCCGAATCCTGATTTTTTCATGGGAAAATAAAAGTGGGTAAATTGCGCTGATTGATTAGCGGGTGGCGGGAGCGGGTGGGCCGGTCGGGACTCCCTGGGTGAGCGGAAGAAAGGGAAGAACCTGATTCGCCCCTTCGTCGAGGATGACCATACCGCCGAGGCGGGGCATCACTTCCTCCATCGTCTCGAGATAAATGCGGCGGCGCGTGACGTCGGAAGACTTCTGATACTGGGTAAAGAGCGCCGTGAAACGGGCGGCATCACCTTCGGCTTCATTGATTCGCTGGGTGGCATACCCCTGGGCTTCACTGATCATTTTCTGCGCCTCACCGCTCGCTTTCGGGACCGCACGATTATATTCGCCGTTGGCAATGTTGATCGACTTCTCCTTCTCCTGCTGGGCGTTATTCACTTCATTGAAGGAGTCCTGCACCGGCAATGGCGGGTCGACATCCTTGAGCTGCACCTGATCAATCGTGATGCCGAGGTTATACAAAACGACGAGCGCCTTCAGTTTCGCATTGCATTCTGTTTCGATCTCCTGGCGGCCGATCGTTATGACCTCATCGACGGTGCGGTCACCGACGACCTCACGCATCACCGCCTCGCTGGCGTGCCGCAAGGTTAAGTCGGCATTCCGCACTTTGAAGAGGAATTTTTCCGGCTCAGTGACGCGATACTGAATCACCCAGTCCACGAGGACAGAGTTCAGATCACCCGTGACCATGTTGCGCTCGAGATCGTTGTCCTCCGGACTGGTGTATTGGGCCGGATTCGTCGCTCCGGGCGTGGAAAAACCGAACTCCTGTTTCAACTGGCGTGCCACAGGGACGGTCGTAACCTGATCGATGCCGAAAGGGAGTTTGAAATGAAGGCCGGGAGGAACCGTTTCGATATGTTTTCCGAATCGCAAAACGACCCCGGCTTCCTCGACCTGAATGGTGTAAAAGGCTCCCCCGGCCCCAATGACGGCGAGGAGCGCGATGGCTGCGGCCACGAGCAACTTTCCTTTAATGACCGGAGTCTTGAGCTCGATGATTTCTGTTCCTACCTGAATTCGCATTCCGCACCTTAAGGGCATTACAAAGGCGGTCCAGTTACAAATCCGGCCCGTTTTTGTATCCGGCGGAGTTGTATCCGGCGGAGTGTCAATCGGGTATCCCCTGCGCGATCCGAATGAGGTATCATCCGCCTCTCGAAATAGATGAGGAGGGAGAAGTTCGAATCGCCCGGCTACCGGTCCCGATCCGAATTGCGGCGATGACTCTGACACTGTCCGCCACCGCTTTGACGTTGTGGACGCGGAAAATGTTTGCCTGGGCCACGAGTCCGCGGACAAGACAGGCGATCGTTCCTGCATCCCGTTCCGCCGGAACCGGAATCCCCAGAACGTCTCCTATTACCGTCTTTCTCGAGATCGGCATCAGGATCGGCAGACCGTAGCGATTAAGCCTCTCCAATTCCCGGTAGATGCTGAGATTGTCGGAACTCTGCTTCGCAAAATCGATCCCGGGATCAATGATGAGTTGATCGTCACTCAAGCCAAGAGCCCGGGCGCGGGAGAGCCTCTCATTGAAGAATGCCTCCATTGCCGTCCAAATATCCCCGTAACGCTGGCTCGTGTGAGGAACTTTGGGTTCTCCCACTGTATGCATAATGAGCAGGGTGGCATTATATTCAAAACAGAGCCGTGCGCTGGTATCCTCGACGAGGCCGCCTATATCATTGATGATATCGACCTGACCGGTTTTTAGGACGGCTTCGACGACCTCCGGTCGCCAGGTATTGACGGAAAGCAACGGCGGCCAAATCTGCAGGTCATCGCGCGGGGATGCTTCGGCGCAGAGCGCCTGATACCCATCAATGAATGGCAGGAGCCGGGCGATCTCCTCGAACACTCCGATCGCGGAGCGATTCGTTCGGGCACTCTCTGCACCCACGTCAATGATGTCCGCCCCGTCGCAGGCCATTTGCATGGCCTGTTTCAGCGCCTTCGCGACGTCGAGAGTGCCATCGCCGGAAAAGGAATCGTCGTTGACGTTAACGATCCCCATAACACGGGGAAAAGCGCATAAAATCTCCTTCATCTTCTCTCGCAACCCTAATCGGGACCATTCCCCTGCAGTGGACGAAAAAGAGAGGGAGGAAGCAATGATAAAATCAAAAACGATTCCTTAACCGCCTGCCTCCTTTCCCGGCGGCAAAAACGCTGAGGAGTTCCTTCACCGGGATGGAGTCTGTCGCAATCGCGAGCGCCATTGCAATATATCGGAATTCATTGTATCGGGCACTTATGGCCGGGGGTAGCTTTTTCCAATCGACTGTCTTTAAGATCCTGATCTTCCTTTTTGGAACGGTCGTCATCGCGGCAGTCTCCGCGCCGCTTCTCTATCTCGGGGGGAAATACATTGCGGCGCAGGGCTGGCTGGCCGGAGGATGGCTCGACGGGCTCAACGCATCGCTGGAAAGGGCGTATTTTCCACGATATTTCAACCGCGCCATCCTCCTCGGCTCGCTTCTCATGATCTGGCCGACGCTGCGATGGCTCAATGCCGGGAAACCCCGACAGCGCGGCACCCGTCCCTCGCTTCAGTCGATCCGTGAGCAACTCCTCCTCACCGCGAATCCCGCGTGGTGGCGACATTTGCTGACGGGATTTCTTCTTGCGGGCGGGACCCTCCTGCTTCTCGGCTGGTTATACGTGGGACAAGGCTGGTATAAGGCCCTCGACGCCGGCGAACCACTCCCGGAAATATTGCTCGGTGCCCTCGGGACAGGGATCGCCGTGGGGCTGCTTGAGGAATTTGTCTTTCGCGGCACGCTTCATGCGATCCTCTCGAAATTGCTTAAGCCGAGAGCCCTCTTCTGGGCTATTGCTGTCTTTTTCGCTGCCATTCATTTCTTCAACGCTCCGAGAGCAGCGTATCTAAAGCCGGTCACTGCGGGATCAGGGTTCCAGATCATAGGAGAGACCGTTGCGCATTTCATTTCGCAGTTTGCGAATCCCTACTTCCTTTTTGCCGAATTTGCGGTGCTGCTCTCGATCGGCCTCGTCCTCGGCTACACGAGGATGAAAACCCGCTCGCTCTGGCTTGGAATCGGCCTCCATGCGGGGTGGGTCTTCGGAGTGAAAACGCTCAGCCCCCTGACACAGCGGGCATTCGCATCCGGTGAAATGATGCCTTGGCTCGGGGACAACCTACGCGTCGGGGCCGTCTCTTGTCTCGTCGTGAGCCTCACCGGCCTCGTAATCTGGCTCTGGCTCAGAAAGAAATATGAGTCACCTTTTCCTCTCCGTGAATGATCACGAGGCTCGCACGCATCCGGCAGGCATTGATCGGGTGGATTTACCCTCCCGTCTGCGGTGCCTGTGAGATACCCCTCGACGCCGCGAGACAGTTGGAAAAGCCGTTTCTTTGCGGTAATTGCGAGGCCACCCTCGTTCCCATCGGCCGAAACTACTGCGCGGTGTGCGGGCAGGGCTTTGAACTGGAGACCGCCGCGCCGTTCCGTTGCGCGAACTGCGGTGACCGCGAACTCGCAATCGACTTTGCGGTCAGCGCTTACCGCGGCAGCGGAGTGGCGAAAACCCTCATGCATCAGTTCAAATACGGCAGAGAGCGCCATCTTGCGAGACTCTTTGGGATCATGTTCGACGAAGTCTGGCGTGACGACCGCCTGCATCAGGAATCGTGGTGGGTCGTCCCGGTCCCCCTCCACCCGCACCGCCTTCGCGAGCGGGGATTCAATCAGTCTCTGGAACTGGCCCGCGAGCTCATCCGGCGGGCCCCGCCCGGAATTTGTCTGAACCTGCATCCCCTTTTGCTCCGAACCAGACAAACCGTCAGGCAGGCCCAACTCGACCGGAGAGACCGTCTCACCAACCTTTCCACGGTCTTTAAAGCCCGAAAATCGCTGCCCGCCCCCCCGCCGGACGGGACTCGAATACTCCTCGTCGACGACGTCATCACTACCGGGACGACCGTCTCCGAATGCGCCGCCGCCCTCCGCGAAAGACTCAAAATTGAGAAAATCGCCGCTATTTCGATCCTGCGCGGGTAACCCGGTCTGACGGAAATTGGTTGTGATCCCTTCATAACCCGCTATTTTCAGGACTTGGCGGCCTCGGTCTCGAAACACACAAATATACCTTAATTTTCCTATGGGCATCTTCAAAAAGCGCTCCATTGCATCTCTCGGGAAGAAGCGAACCGATATGCCGGAAGGGCTGTGGAACAAATGCCCTTCCTGCGGTGCGATCATTGATGAAATCACTCTCAAGCAGAGAAATCGCGTCTGCACAAAGTGTGATCATCACTTCACTTTGACCTCGCAAGAGCGCATTGGGATGCTTCTCGACCCGGACTCCTTCGAAGAGATGGATGCCACGCTGGAGTCCACCGATGCGCTCGGGTTTAAGGGCTATGCCGACAAGGTCAAAGTTTATCAGAAAAAGACCGGACTCAAGGACGCCGTAATCTCGGGTAGAGGCTCCATTCTCGGGCATCTTGTGACTCTCGGGGTGATGGACTTTCGCTTTCTGGGGGCGAGCATGGGTTCCGCCGCCGGTGAAAAGCTGACTCGTGCAATTGAAGTGGCCACAGCCGAGAGACGGGCCGCTATCATCGTTTGTGCCTCCGGGGGGGCGAGGATGCACGAAGGCATTCTCAGCCTCATGCAAATGGCAAAAACGAGCGGTGCCCTCGCCCGCCACCACGCCGCCGGGCTTCCCTACATCTCGATCCTGACCCATCCCACGACGGGCGGTGTCACAGCGAGCTTTGCGACCCTCGGAGATATTATTATGGCCGAGCCAAATTGTATGATCGGTTTTGCCGGGCCTCGGGTCATCAAGGAAACGACCCATCAGAATCTACCTCCAGGCTTCCAGACCGCCGAGTTTCTTCTCGATCACGGACTAGTCGACATGATTGTTCCCCGTTCCGTCATGCGGGAAAGGATCGGACATTTGCTCGACTTTATGCTCCCAGCGAGGCGATAGGCCCGGGAACCGGGGCGGCATTGCTCCGGAAACCCCCACTCCGGTTAGAAAATTCTAACTTTCCTCTAGGCGGTAAGTAGCATACTCGACAGTTGCGGCCCGCCCGAAGGGAAATTAATTGCTTCCCATCCAAGACGAAGTGGCCTATTTTCATAATTTTTATATTGAGAATAATTAACACAACTTAATTACCCTGATGCAATTTTCTAAATTCCCGACCTCCCGGCCTCTATCCCTTTTCTTTACTTTGCTATTGATGACGGGGGGACTCTCCCGTGCGGAGAAACCGGCAGAGACGATCAAGCCTGCAACACCGAAAGCGGAAGCTGCAAAAACGAGAGAGGGCGCTTCTTCTAAGAAGGAAGAGAAGGCTGACACACCTAAACCAAAAGAGGAAGCCTCTCCCGCACCTGCAAAAAATGTCGCAGCAAAGCCTGAAGTCGCTGAAAAAACGGAAGGCCTTCATCTTGTAAAAGCAGGGCCCTTTGTTCAAAAAATAAAAGTCAGCGGGACAGTCGAGAGCACGGTCGAGACCCCGATCGAAATGAATTTGAAACGATGGGGCGACATGACGGTAATCAAAGCCCTGCCCCACGGCGCCATCGTAAAGAAGGGGGACACCCTGATTGAACTGGAAACAAAGGATATCCTCAAGAAGATAGACGACCTCGCCCTTGGCATGCCGGCGAAGGAACTCGAACTCGCCGCCGCCATACTTGAACTGGAGAGCGCGGAAAAATTGACTCCTCTGGCCCTGGCGAAAGCCCTGCGTGAAAAGACGCAAGCCGAGCAGGACCTTGTTCATTTTGAAGACAAGAGCAGGCCGATGCAGGAACGTGCGGCAAGAGAGGACGTGAAAGAAGTCGTCGAGGCTCTCGCTTACGCTGAGGAGGAACTGAATCAGCTCAAGAAGATGTATGAAAAGGACGACCTCACTGAAGAGACTGAGGAAATCATCCTGAGACGCGCAGAAAACACGGTATTGCGATACAAGTGGACACTCGAACAGACCGAGGCCCGGTCACAGCGCGCGCTTGACACTCAGATCCCGCGCGAACACGAGGCCCTCAAGTCCAATCTCGAAGCGACCCAGATCAATTGGCGCGCCGGCGAAAAATCGCTGCGCGACGGACTGCTGAAAAAGCGAGAGGAGACATCCGCGAAACGTCGGGAGTTTGAGGAACTGCAAAAAACGCTCGTCGAAATGAAAGGTGACCTTGCCGGAATGAAGGTGGTCGCCCCTCATGACGGCATCGTCTATTACGGAGCAAGCCAGCGGGGAAAATGGACGACCGCCACGACCGTGGACCGCAAACTGATTCCCGGCGGCAAGCTGGCGATGCGGGAAATAGTCATGACCGTTGTTGACCCCGCGAAGGTGCAGGTCAGGCTTTCCCTGAACGAGGACCAGCTAAAGGACCTTGCCGAGGGCCAGAGCGGTCCGCTCCAGTTGAAGTGGAGGCCGGATTTCAAATTCGATTCCAAAGTGGCATCGATCCTTTACGTGCCTTTCCCCGACAAGACCTTCGATGCGATTCTCAAGGTGGAAATTCCTGCAGAAGCCCCGGTACTGATGCCGGGAATGACGGCTGATGCCGAAATCAGCGTCTATGAAAAGAAAGACGCGATTGTCATCCCCAAATCGGCGATCACAAAAGAAGACGATAAGGAAGCAGTCAAAGGAAAGGACGGTCAGCCACTCATTGTAAAAACAGGACGCAGTCAGGGAGACAAAGTTGAAATTCTTGAGGGACTGAAAGTCGGCGACACGATTCAACTATCGGCAGCCAGGCAGGAATCCGATAAAGAGGAGGCTGACGAAAAGGCTCACGATGAAGAAGCGAAATCCGAATCGGGCAAAGAGGGATGAATAGTCCCCTCCGGTTACTCACTATTGGACTGATAGCGGTCTCATTGCACGCAGGCTTATCTTGTGTCCAGTCGGAGGAGATTAGTGCCGGTGCCGCCGCCGGCAAAACCATTCGCGAGACTCCCGGGATAAACAAGACATCGAGCGAGGCCATCGATAAGG
>JAGNMT010000464.1 GCA_017991025.1 Verrucomicrobiales bacterium | reverse complement strand
GTCCGAAGCACGGATCACCTCTCCCTTCTTAATGCGCATCTGGCTGCGAATAAACTCCTCGGTATCGGCATCGGCCCCCTCAACCCGGATTCGCGCCAACTCGGACTCAATCACGACCAACTGCACAACACCGGAGGTGATATCCTGCTCGGGAATAAGAACATCGACGACCGGACGATCGCCCTCACGATAAGCGACGATGACGTCTTTCACCATTTGGTCCAGCGAAGCGAGAGACACAGGGCTACCCATGTAACGCTGAAGGACAAGACCGACAGGCTTGGGAAAATCGGGAAAATCGTGCCAAATGCCTTCAACCCCCGGCCATCCGTCGGGACGGACATCACCAGGCCGCGGAAGGAGCACGACACCGAGCAACTGGTTGACCAGATATTCTTCATCGTTAGATCCGCCACTTTTACTCCCTTCATTCATGTGGAATCGCCCCCGCCTATCCACTTTCAAAGGCCCCTCACCACCCCCTGCGTCGAGTACAGAACGAGTCTCGTAAACCTGACTCTGAACTGATGGAGGAAGCACATCAAGAAGGATCTCCGTCCCGTATTGGTCGGTCACGGTCCTCTGTGCATACGACATGCCCGCCATTGAGACGACCATCATTGCACCGATTCCGATAGTTAAGCGTAGGATTCTCATCAGATTCAAACTGTTGCGGGACTCACATACCGCCGCGCAACTTACCCGTTTAACACATCTTAAGAGGCTTGGAAATGGTTTTTTCAGAAAATTTTCGCTGTTTCGCATCCGCAGGGATGTTACTGAGATCATGCATGAGAATGAAAGACAAATCTCACCTATTTTTGACCGACACCCACGCCCATCTCGCCTCCTCCAAATTTGAGGGTGTTCTTGATGAAGTAATTGCCCGTGCCCGAGAGCGAAAGGTAGGCCGTATCGTGTCTATATCCTGCGACATCGAGGACTCACGGCGCAATCTTGGGCTCGCTCAGGTTCACACCTGCGTCTTTCCGACCGTAGGAATCCACCCCACTTATGTCCATGAGATCACCAGCCGTGACTGGCTCGGGGAGGTCAGGGAGCTCGCCTCGAATCCTTCCGTGGCAGCTATCGGGGAAATTGGACTGGATTATTTTCATCCTCCGCAGGACGGCAGCCCGGTCGCGGAGTGGCATCGGAAGCAGCGCGACGTTTTTGAGAATCTCCTGCAATTGGCTCTGGATCTTAGCCTCCCTGTCGTCATACACCAGCGCGAGAGTGGCAGGGATGTATTGGAAATCCTGCGCCGGTTCCCCGGGGTGACGGCAGTCCTGCACTGCTTCACAGGCACCCCCGACGAGGCCGAGACGGCCCTTGCGATGGGGCACTACCTCTCATTCACCGGCGTCATCACCTACAAAAATGCGGAGATGGTTCGCAAAAGCGCCTCTATCGTTCCGCTTGATCGGATCATGGTTGAAACGGACGCCCCCTACCTCGCTCCAGTTCCCTTTCGGGGAAAGGCATGCGAACCCTTCATGGTCGAATACACGGCGCAGGCGCTGGCTGAATTGCGAGGACTTTCGCTCGAGGAGATATCCGCGGTGACCTCTGCGAATGCCGAGTCGTTTTTTCGCTTCCGGTGTCCGAATGCGTAGCAGGGCCGCATACACGTATTGCACTCCTGCCGAATCGGTGGTTCCGTCATCCCGAATAGCATTTTTTGATCCCCCCCTCTCCCATGTTTTCGGAACGCAGCACTGCCGCCAGAGAGAAGAAATTTCTACCACCCGGTCAGGATGACTCCCGGCGCGGACTACGATCCACCGCCACGCTCACGGATGATCACACCCTCTTCCTGCTGAATCAGCAACGGGAACGCCGGACCAAGACCGACAAACGCTCGTGGTTTTCACGGCTCTTACGCCGACGCTGACCGCTCAACGAGAAGTGCTTCGAGTGCTGATTCGGAAATCACCGACACCCCGAGTGAGATGGCTTTCTCGAGCTTCGACCCGCCACCCTCGCCCGCGACGAGGTAATCGGTGTTTTTGCTGATCGATCCTGAGACTTTGCCTCCGGCCGCCTCGATCCGCTCTTTGATGTCCTCGCGAGGAGCCGAAAGCGTACCGGTAATTACAAACGTCTTTCCGATCACTCCGGCTCCATCCGGACCTGTGCTTCTGACAGAAACCGGATCATAGTTGGATGACTGAGGGTCTATTCCGAGAGAGGCGAGCCGCTCCAGGAGTGAAAGACCGGCGTTGCTTTCAAAAAAGGCGACAACACTTCCCGCGACCGTGGGACCGACCTCGCTGGAAATCCCGTATTCAGCGAGCAAGTCGTTATTATCTTTTCGCTGCCCCGTTGCAAGGGTGCGGAGTTCAAGAAGAATAGAAGACCGGCTAAGTTCACGGAAATCGCGATGGAGTCTCGCCAACTCCTTCGCTGCGGATTCCCCAACCTGCCGGATTCCGAGGGCAAAGATCCAACGATGCAGCGGGGCCGTCCGGGCACGCCTCGCAGTCTCAACAATCTTTGCTGCGTTCTTCGCCCCCAGTATCCGGGGCTCATTCTCGGTCCCCAGATTAAGCGTAGCGAGTTGTTCCTCACGAAGGGTAAAGAGATCGAGGACTGACTGAACCAGCCCCCTCTCAACCAGCTTCTCCGCGACAATGGACCCCACACCGTCGATGTCTAGGGCCCGGCGACTGACCAGCAGCTTTAATTGATTGGCGGCCTTCGCCGGACAAGCCGGATTCCAGCACTTCCAGGCGACAAATCCCTCCTCGCGGCTCACAGGGCTATCACAGCTGGGACATCGCCCTCCCACAGCACTGAAAAGATCAAATTTTCGGGCATCGACCGGGCGCTTCGAGACGATCACCTTCACAACAGCGGGGATGATTTCACCTGCTTTCTCAATCAGAACAGTGTCACCGATGCGCACATCCTTGCGGTCGATCTCATCCTGATTGTGCAAGGTTGCCCGTCGCACCGTGCTTCCGGAAATAAGAACCGGATCGAGTTCAGCAACAGGCGTCAGCGTCCCGGTGCGTCCGACTTGCACGGTGATGTCGCGCAGCACGGTTTCTTTTTGCTGAGGCGGATACTTATAAGCTGCGGCCCAACGCGGGGCTCTCGAAGTCATCCCCAGAGCCTCGCGAGCTGCAAAATCGACGACCTTGATAACTGCGCCGTCTGTTTCGTAAGGTAGCGAATGACGACGTTCATCCAGTTCACGGACTGCGTTCAATACCCCCTCCAAGTTCGACGCCTCCCAGACCGGATGATTCACGGGCAGGCCGAAATCAGTCAGCTTTTCGAAAAGTCCGGTCGACGTGGTAGGAGAAAACCCTTCAATACGCCCATGCCCGTGGGCGATGAAATCGAGCGGTCGGCGCGCCACCTCGCGGGAATCGAGCAACTTAAGCGCACCCGCCGCCGCGTTGCGGGGATTCTTGAAAGCAGGCAGGCCAGCCTCATCACGGGCTTCGTTGAGAGCAGCAAATCTCTCATTCGGCATAAAAATCTCCCCTCTCACTTCGAGCCAGGCGGGTGCCTCGCCTGACAGCCGAAGGGGTATTCCTTGAATCGTCCTGACGTTTTCGGTAATGACATCCCCCCGCGCCCCGTCTCCCCGGGTGACCGCAAAATCGAGTGCCCCCTCCCGGTAGTGTATTGCCACCGCGACTCCGTCGATCTTGGGCTCGATCGTCACCGGTATCTCAGTCGAGCCGAGCCCCTTCTGAAGCCGGGAAAAGAAGTCGGACAATTCCCCCTCGGAAAAGACGTCATCAATGCTCAACATGGGAA
>JAGNMT010000463.1 GCA_017991025.1 Verrucomicrobiales bacterium | reverse complement strand
CCGTTCCGCGAGTTCGGGGTTAGTACTCACTTTGATGACCTGGGAAACCGGGTTTCCCATCGGGGTGCCGAGACCGGTGGTAAAAATAATAATTTGGGCGTGGGCCCCGGCCATCGCAGTAGTGGATTCCGCATCTCCACCGGGGGTGCAGAGGAGGGTGAGCCCCGGCTTGGTCGCGATCTCCGGGTAATCGAGGGCTTCGACGACAGGGGAGTTGCCCCCTTTTTTGGCGGCACCGGCGGATTTGATCGCATCGGTGATCAGCCCGTCGCGGATGTTGCCGGGGCTGGGGTTCTGGGAAAAATCGCTGCCAACAGCCTTTGCCCTCGCCGCGTAGGCGGAGGTCAGGTCGGAGAATCGGGTCGCGACTTCGTCGGAGACACAGCGGTCGACGAGTTCCTGCTCGACGCCGCAGAGTTCGGGGAACTCGGAAAGAATGATCCTGCCTCCGAGGGTGACGAGTTGATCGGAAAGCGCCCCCAGAGTCGGGTTGGCTGAAATACCGGAGAAGCCGTCGCTCCCGCCGCATTCCACGCCAATGCAGAGCTTGTCGAGCGGTGCCGGGCTGCGGGTTGCCTTGTCCGCCTCTATCATCCCGACAAAGGTTTCTTTGATGGCCGCTTCCAACAGGGTCTTCTCGTCGGCATAACCCTGTTGCCTGAAGGTCAGGAGCGGCTTGTCGAAGTGCGGGGAGCGCTCATGGATCGCCGCTTCGAGGATTTCGAGCTGGGCGTTCTCACATCCCAGGCTGAGCACCGTCGCTCCCGCGACATTCGGATGGGTGATGTAACCGGCCAGGAGACCGCAGAGCGTATTGGCGTCGTCCCTCGTGCCCCCGCAACCGAGGGTGTGGGTGAGAAACTGGATGCCGTCAAGGTTGGGGAAAACGCGCGTGGCACGGTTCTCGATCAGGTCATCGCAGGTCACCTCGACGAGAGCCTCGCGCCCGGCACCGGACCGGTAGGCGTCGACGAGGCGGGCGGCAAGTTGCTGGTAGTGGGTCGTCTTTTCGTAACCGAGGGCCCGTTCAAAGGCTGTGCGGATCGCGTTCACATTTCGCGTTTCGCAAAAGACCATCGGGATGACAATCCAGTGATTCGCGGTCCCGACGGAGCCGTCACTGCGATGAAAACCGTCAAAGGTGCGGCCCTGCCACTGGCTCACATCCGGCGGTGACCACTGGTATTCGCGGCTCCGGGTGCGGGTGAATCCATCCGCATCATGTTTAAGATTGGCCGTCGAGACGAGCCCACCGGAGGGGATCGCATTCGTGGCGATACCGACGGTGACGCCATACATCCTCGCCCGGTCCCCCGGTGCCATGGCGTTGAGAGTAAATTTCTGCTTGGGCGGAATCGGTGCGGTGATCTCGATTCGATGCTCACCAAGCGAGACGATCTCGCCGGGAACGAGCGGGCGCAGGGCGACACCGAGGTTGTCAGTCGGGTCGATGAGAAGGGCTTCTTTCATGGGATTAGTGGCGGTACTTGCGAAAAACGCTGTCAACGTGCATCGTCAATCATGCAATGCGATTTGTTTAATCTCAAGGGGCGGAGTGCGCTAATTACAGGCGGGAGCCGGGGGCTGGGAAAAGCGATGGCACGGGGCTTTGCGGAGTCCGGGGCACGTGTCATGATCTGCAGCCGTAAAGAGGAAGAACTCCAGTCGGCCGTTCGTGAGATTTCGGACGGGCTCGATGCCGATGTCCGCTATGTCGTGACTGATATGTCGAAACGCGAAGAAGTCGATGCCCTCGCCGTGAAAGCGCTCGAGGCCTTCGGCACGGTCGATATTCTCGTCAACAATGCGGGAGTCAATACCCCGCAACCCATCGATGAAATCAGCGACGAGGTTTGGGATCGGATTCTGGAAATTAATTTGACGTCTATCATGCGACTTACGAGAGCCCTCGTCCCGGCGATGAAGGCGCAGCAGTGGGGACGCGTCATCCATGTCTCCTCCGTTCTCGGTGTCGGATCAAAACCGGCCCGCAATGCCTACTCCGCCACGAAGGCTGCTCTCATCGGATTAGCCAAGGCGAGCGCCCTCGATCTCGGACCTTTTGGAATCACGGTCAACTGTATCGGCCCCGGCCCTTTTCTCACCGACATGCCGATGAGTCTCCTCAGCGATGTCGAAAAACAGGAGTTCTCCAATGTCACGGCGCTCAAACGCTGGGGACAACCCCGTGAACTCGCCGGGCCGGCCTTGCTCCTCGCGAGCGACGCGGGAAGCTACATCACCGGAGAGATGCTGCTCGTCGATGGGGGCGCTTTTGCGAGGGCTCTTTGAAGAATTTGGTTTTCAAGCGTTCTATTTACGGCTATAATGATTAAGATTTCTAAACTAATTTGGCTATGAGTCGAAATGTAATTTTTGCTGCCCTTTTTATGGGCGCGTTTCAGGTGGGCGTCGGTCAGGATGCTCCGGGAAAAATTGACCTGAAAGACCCCGGTCTTGTCTTTGTGGATTCCGGGGTGATTCCGATTCCGCTCGAGATTTTTGCCTCCCTCGATAAGCTCGGTGCTCAGGATTGGGCAAAGCAGGTCGAGAATCGTGAAATCAAGTTAAATACGAATCGCTCGCGGACTGCCATGTTGTTTGGACTGGTAGTTTCCGAAGGATTTATCGCGGTCCAGGCACAGGATAAAGAGACGGTTCGCCGCATCGGGCGTGAAGTGCTTCGTCTCGCCGGTTCACTTGGAGTAGCCAGTTCAGTTGAGGAACATGCGAATTCCATCGTAAACTCAGCTGGAACTGGAGAGTGGTTGCTGGTCCGAAGTGAACTGGATAAGACCCGGCAAACCGTGCTCAATAAAATGGCCGAACTTCGCGACGACGAACTGGTGGATCTCGTCAGTTTAGGGGGGTGGCTGGGGGGCACTCAGGCCCTCGCCTCGGTGCTTCAGGGCAATTACTCGATCGAGGGATCTGATCTCTTGAATCAGCCTGATCTTGTAAAACAGCTTAAGGATGATTTCGATGATCTGCCGGATCGGGCGAAGCGTGGAAAACTATTCGGTCAAATCTCAAAGACGCTGGGACATCTCGAATCACTCATGCGCACGGACGAGAGCGGTGCAATCAGCAAGGGCAAGGTGATGGAGATCTCCCTTTCGACAAAGAATCTCGTTGCGGCCATTTATGAGAGTTAGGGGTTTCATCGTTCTCGCCGGTGTTGTTTTCGCGAGCGTCGATGTTTCCGGGCAGGGTGCGGGGAAAGCGCCCGAAGTAGCCACTTCCGGGGCTGCCGATGTTGTTCTGGACGATGTGAAGTTGACCGCCCAGCGCTCGGCCCTTCCCTACCTCAAAGGCGACAATCCATTCGTTCTAAGAGAAGCATCGTGGAGCGGCACGGTTGATCCGGGGAAGGCGAGGCTCATTCAATTACAACTGTTTAAGCGGAACGAGTATCACTTCTGGTTTGCCGTCCCCGATCAGAGGGCTGGTTTGAACCTGAATGTATACGACGGGAAAGGAGAGGTCGTAAAGACGGAGAATATCAGCTACGACACTTCCAACGTGGTCAGCCTCATTGTACGCCCGGTGGAGACCGGCGTCTATTACCTGAGAATCTCTCTGCAAACGACGATTGCGACTCCTCAAAAGTGGTCCGTGATATACGCGTATCGTTGATTACCGATTTCGTTTCCGACCTATCCCACCTATCCCACTGGGAACTGGCTCTTACTTTACCTGATTGGCATGGAGTATGCGCAGTGTGTATCGTTGATGCGGAGCCTACACGGGTCTCACCCCCCGGTGCCACTCTCATACAA
>JAGNMT010000042.1 GCA_017991025.1 Verrucomicrobiales bacterium | reverse complement strand
GCCCTCCCACTCGCGCGTGATCGTCCAGCCCGGACGGACCTCGTGCATCACCATTTGATAGAGGCGCTTTTCGGGGGCGATGACAACCGGTTGAATCCTTGCTTCCTGAAGGCGGTAGAAGGGATAGAGGGTATCGACGGTTTCCGTGGCGTCTCCGATCACGATGAGGGCTTTTCCAATGGAGTCTGACATGCCTCGACGATACCCGTATTGACAGGATTGTCTCTCCAGTTATGATTCACAAAACATCAGGTTTTTCGTCACTCTGAAACTGCACTCAAACTCTCCCGTGAAGCGAGTCGCGATCCTCATCGAGACGACGCGGAGCTACACCCGCGAGATGCTCTCCGGGGTGAGTCGCTACCTCCAGAGCAATGGCCCGTGGTCGACCTTTCTCGAGCTGAGGGCATTCGAGTCATCTCTGCCGCCGTGGCTGGAAAACTGGGATGGTGACGGCATTCTAACAAGGACTCACAGCTCCGGCATGGCGGAAGCGATCGCCGCCGTGGGAGTCCCCACGATCGAACTGCGATCGACCAACTACAATCGCGGGATCCCCTTCTTCGGGATGGACAATGCCCTCATCGGAGAAACCGTCGCCGAGCATTTCCTCAACCGCGGTTATCACCGCTTTGCTGCCTACACGCTCGACACAGAGTCTTTTTTCCGGGAACGAGTCAGTAATTTCGTCAGTCGTGTCGAGCGGGCCGGAGCCCCCTGTGCCCGGCTCCCGGCCCGGAGCGAGGCAAGCCCGGCCGACTGGGAGCAACACCAGTCAAAATTGATGCGATGGCTGGAGTCCCTCGAAAAGCCGGTCGGCATTTTTGCCACCAATGACCAGCTCGCCGTGCGCCTCCTTGATGCCTGTCGCCGTGCCAACATTGCCGTCCCCGAAGAAGTCGCGGTCGTTGGCTGCGAGAATGAGGAAACCCTCTGTGAGTTCGCCTCCCCTGCCCTGACCAGCGTCAAATTCGACGGAGCCACGGTCGGCTACCGCGCGGCGGAAGCACTCGACCGCCTCATGCGCGGGGAAAAGGTAAGTAACGTGCCGGTCCTCATTCCCCCGAAGGGAATCGAGGTGCGTGCCTCTTCGGATGAGTTCGTTATTGAAAATCCGGTGGTCCTTCGGGCCGTGAAATTGATCCGTGAAAGGGCTCTCTCCGGAATCACCGTCGGTGAAATCTGTCGCACTCTCGGTCTCTCTCGCAGCACTCTGGAGCGGCGCATGAAGGCAAGCCTGCAAGGCGGGACGAAAGACGAAATCCGCCGTGTCCAGTTCCGCGAGGTGAATCGGCTCCTCCGCAATTCCGACCTCACGATCGAGACGATTGCGGAACTCACGGGATTTACCCATGCCCACTATTTGCAGACTTCGTTTCGGGAGCGCTATGGCATGACCCCGGGGACGTATCGGAAGCAGAGTCAAAGCTGAGCTCGTGATTGAACGAATCGCTCACCAAGCTTTCAGCTATCCGTCGGCAGTTCTCCCGAATCATCCCGATTCACCATGTAATAAATCACCGGCACCGCGATCCGACTGACTAGAAGTGAGGCAATCTCCCCTGCCATCAGGGCAATCGCAAGCCCCTGAAAGATCGGGTCCATGAGGATAACACTCGCCCCGACAACCACGGCAAGAGCGGTCAACAACATCGGGCGAAAGCGGACGGCACCGGCATCGACAACCGCTTCACGCAACGGCATCCCCTGCCTCAGTCTCAGGTGAATAAAATCAACGAGGATGATGGAGTTCCTCACCACAATGCCACCTCCGGCCATAAACCCAATCATGGACGTTGCCGAGAAGAAAGCCCCCATCATGCCGTGAGCCGGGAGGACGCCGATCAGTGAAAAAGGAATCGCAACCATAACGATGAGAGGAGTGACGAAGGACTTAAACCAACCCACCATCAGGATGTAGATCAACACCAGAACGGCACCAAACGCGATTCCGAGATCACGGAAAACCTCAATCGTGATATGCCACTCGCCGTCCCACTTCATCGAGGGCTCCGCGTCAAGAAAGGGTTGCACCGCGTTCAAAATCTTTAGCTTTCGATCCGTCGATCCGAACGCTGTCATGTCGAGCGCCGCCAGCTTTTGATTCATTTCAAAAATGGCATAGACAGGACTTTCCTTGACGTCGGCGACATCGCCGGTCACATAAGTCACAGGCTGGAGATTCTTGTGATAGATGCTTTTGTCGATAACGTCCTCCTCGATCGTGACGAGCTCGCCAAGCGGCACCAACGCCGACGGCACGGCTTGCCCACCCGGTTCGGGCAGCGCATTGGCATCACCGGACCGGACCCGCAAACCGAGCAACTGGGCAGGATCGGTTCTCAACTCGCGCGGCAGTTTCACTCGCACGACGACCGGCTCACGCTCGCGGGGGAAATGGGCCAGATCAACATCAACCCCATCGACGGCCATTTTCAGCGTTTGTGAGATAGTCTCGGCCGTGATTCCATTAAGTGCGGCCTTTTCTTTGTCGATATGAAACAGGAAACGCTTCTGATCCTCCTCCCCGTACCAGTCAACATCGACGACCCCCGGAGTCTCCTCGAAGATGCGCTTCACTTCCCGCGCAAGTGCCTCCCGATGGGAACGGTTCTGCCCGTATACTTCTGCGACGAGCGTCTGGAGTACCGGCGGACCGGGAGGCACCTCCGCGACAGCGATGGCTGCACCGAAACGGTCCGCGATAGGCTTGAGTTTTGGACGGATGCGCTTCGCGATGTCATGACTGTTGGCTGAGCGATCCTGCTTCGGGAGGAGATTCACCTGAATGTCGGCAACATTGGGTCCGCTTCGCATAAAGTAATGGCGAACCAATCCGTTGAAATTAAAAGGCGACGCCGATCCTGTGTAGATCTGATAGTCAGTGACCTCGGGCTCCGCGGCAATCTCGACCGCCATTTCCCGGGCAACCCGGGCGGTTTGCTCGAGAGTCGACCCCTCGGGCATGTCGATGATCACCTGAAACTCGCTCTTGTTGTCAAAGGGCAGCATCTTCACTTTCACAAGACCGAATCCGACAAGGGACATACTTCCGAGAAGAAGCAGCACGATAATTCCGAGAAATGCCCACTGGTGGTGATGCCCCTGGAGGAGCCAGTTCATATAGCGCCGGTAGCTGCTCGTTATCCAGCCTTCTCTACCGTGACTGTGCCCATCATTCGGTTCACCGTCTTCGGTCTCGTCATCCGCAGAGCGTTTCAAAATCCGTACTGCCGCCCAGGGCGTCACGATAAATGCGATCAAAAGCGAAAAGATCATCGCCGCTCCGGCACCAATCGGGATGGGACGCATGTAAGGGCCCATCAGTCCCCCGACAAACGCGAGCGGCAGAATCGCCGCGATCACCGCCCAGGTAGCGAGCACGGTAGGGTTTCCAACCTCGCTAACGGCTTCGATGGCCATGGTCATCGCTGATTTCCCTCTGTTCTCCGGCAGCCGGTAATGACGCACGATGTTCTCCACAACAACAATGGCGTCATCGACAAGAATGCCGATGGAAAAAATCAGAGCGAAGAGCGTAATACGATTCAGAGTGAAGCCATAGAGATAGAAAACCAGGAGAGTAAGAGCGAGTGTCGAAGGAATCGCGATCGCGACGACGATCGACTCGCGCCAGCCTAACATGAACAGAATCAGGAGCGAGACACTGACCACCGCGATCCCCATGTGATAAAGCAGCTCGTTGGATTTCTCCGCCGCCGTTTCGCCGTAGTGACGCGTCACGGTGACGGTGACATCGGCGGGCACGACACGACCCTTCAGGGCCTCAAGCTTCGCAAGGACGCTTTCAGCGAGGGAAATCGCATTCGTCCCGGGACGTTTCGCGACGGTGAGGGTAACCGCATTCTCCTCCGCCCCCGATGGTCCCGATGCAGCACCATGTCCAAAAAGCACGTAATTTGACGCGTCATCCGCCCCGTCGGAAAGAGTCGCGACATCCCGTAAATACACCGGTTTCCCGTCAAAGGCACCGAGCACGACATCACCGGCGTCTTCCGCTGAATGGAGAAAGGCCCCACTCTCGATAAGCACCTGAGTATTTCCTGAGACAATCTCACCCGACCGGTATTGACGGTTCGCCTGCTGAAGCACCGGGATGATCCCGCCGAGACTGAGATTGCGGGCTGCCAGCCGCGCCGGGTCGATCTCTGCAAGAATGGTCCGGCGCTGACCTCCGATGATTGTCGTCTCGGCAACGTCGGGCACCTGCTTCACGCCGTCTTCCAACTCGGCGGCGAGACGCCGCAGCGTCACCGGATCATAGTGAGCGCTATGCAAGGTGAGCGCCAAAATAGGGACATCATCGATTGATTTTGCCTTGATCAGCGGTGCCGTAACTCCGGGCGGAATGCGATCAAAATTTGACTGCAATTTCTGATTCAGTCGAACCAGAGCCGTCTCATCATCATAGCCGACTTCAAATCGAACAATAACGAGACTCTGCCCCGGTTTTGAAATCGAGTAGACGTATTCAACCCCGGAAATCTCCCACAGCAATTTCTCCATCGGGTTCGTGACCCGCTCCTCAACTTCCTTGGCGGTAGCGCCCGGCATCGCGACCATGACGTCTATCATAGGCACCTTGATCTGTGGCTCCTCTTCACGGGGAAGGAGAATCACCGCAAAAAGCCCGAGGAGGACGGAAGCCACGACGATCAAAGGAGTGAGCTTCGAATCGATGAAAAGGGCGGCCAGTCTCCCGGCGACTCCGTGTGCTTCAGGACTGGATGGTTCGTCACTCATAGGGAGTAATGACAGGGTGTCGTCAGTGAATCAACCCTGTCAGGTCTTGATGACTAAGGATGATGCAACGTCTGGCCGTCCTGCATGGCGACGGGCGGGTTGAGAACAATGGACTCACCGCTGTCGAGACCGGCGAGAATCTCGGTTCTGCCGTCTTGCGTTTTCCCGATGCGCACGATTCGGAGACGGGCCGTATTCTCTGTGGCGACAAAGACATAATCCATCTGGCCCCTCGAAAAAACGGCTGAAGCGGGAACGCTCAAGGCAAGACGCTTCCCCCTGGGAAGAAAGGCGCGTCCGAACTGCCCGGCGCGAAGAGCCTCCGTTTTCGGGAGATCGAGTTTTACCTGAAAAGTGCGGCTTCCAACGTCGGCGGAGGGAGCGACTTCGCTGATGACACCGTCAAAATCCGCACCGGCTCCCGAAATCTCGGCACGAAGCGTTCCTCCGACGACCATTGCCCCTGACATCGCCTCAGCCACATTGATCTCGAGTCGCAGGAGCGAAGAATCCTCCATCGCAAAAAGTGGGCGGCCCGGAATGCCCAGATCCCCCGGTTCCAGATACTTTCGAGTGACCATACCGTCGAACGGGGCCTTCACGGTAGCGTTTTCCACCATCGTCTTGATTTCCAGAACCGTCGCCGCTGCCATCCCCTGGCGCGACTCCGCCTGCTCGTACTCTGAAATCGCAATAGCCCCCGAATCCCGCAGGGAAAGAAAACGCGCAAGGTCCCGGTCCGCTTGCACTAACGCAGCCTGAGCACGGGCGAGCGAAGCTTCCAACTCTCCCGATTCCAGTTTCGCCAGCACATCACCCGCCTTAACCCGGGTACCGGGAACGGCTTTGATCTCCAGGAGACGCCCGGTCACCTTCGCAGCGACCTGCGCTTCCTTGATGGGCCTCACCGTCCCAACAACCTCCTCATAGACCGGCACCTCGAGCGATTCGACCACGCCAAGTTCCGCCGTAACCGGGTCGCTTGACTTAGTTTCCGGAGAACGGCCGTCTCCGCCACAACCCGACGCGACAAAAAGAATAAACGCAGGAAGAGAGAATCGGGTCAGCCGCCGAAGTTGCAGATACATCGAACGAACCGCATCTCCCTCGAAAAAATCCTTAAATAACCGTGTGCCCATACATCCGTTTTGCTGACAACTCGGACGCTTCTTGCGATCAAACCTTACGGCTTTTTCGGAACTTTAATCTGCTGGCCGATGCTCAGTTTGGTAAAATCGAGCCCCTCATTGAGGCTGATGATCTTCTGGTGATCGACTTTGAGCCGCTTGGCAATGTTCCAAGGATTGTCCCCCTTTTTGATGGTGTAGACCTCCCAATTGTCGCCTGCTCCGGGCGCCGATATAGCCGAAGGAGCGGGCGCGGGTGTGGCCGGAGCGGCAACCGGGGCCGGGCTGCCTTTTGATGCCACCCCGGCAGGAAGCACGAGGACATCGCCGACGTTCAGATTTTTAGGATCTTTGATCTTATTCGCTTTGAGGAGCGCATCGAGGCTTATTCCATGGTTCTTCGCGATGGTCCAGGGATTGTCCCCCGCCTTCACCACGTATGTGGCCGCCTCGGCAGGCTTGACGGCAGGAACCGGAACCGTCTGAGGCACCGGTTGAACTGGCTGAAGAGACGGGGCGGACGGAACAGGCGGTGCCGCAATAGCCGGGGGTGATCCCGTGGCACCGGGAATCGGCGTCACTTTAAGGGGAGCCTGAGCTCCGGCTGTCGCCGTGCTATAGCAAAAACCGACAATAACACCGAGTGAAGTGAAAAACTTAATCATGGTTTGTGACATTCGCAGAATCAACCGCGTTACCTGTTCCTTAGCACAATCCCGGGATCAACGAAAGACTTTTGAGAGAACCTCAAAGATTCCGGGGCTTCTGGCAGGGAATAACAATCGTCGCAAAAGGACTTAGAACCTAAACGCCCTACAAGACACCCCCGCCCGTCTGAACCGGGAGCTGACCTAAAAGAAAATCAACCCCCGGGGTCGCCCCGAGGCAACCATCCAGAAGGGGCGATTCCAGGTAAGCAGACCTGCTCCTATTTCTTTTTCTTCGGCGGAGCGGCTGCGGCCGGCTGTTGTTTGCTGGCAATATTGCGCTGCTTTTCTTTCGCCGATGCGTCAGCTTTACCGTCTTTCTGACCTTTGCTCTTCTGTTTCGATTTCGGTGATTTGTCGCCCATGTTGGTTTAATCGTTGGAGTTTATTTGTTTTTGATGTCCCCCCATTTTTAAGAGGAGGGAAGGGAAAGGGAGTTAAAAGGTGCGATTTATGATCGGAAGCCAGGCCTTGAACAGAAGTAATGATAGACCGGAAAAATGACCCACCCTATGCCAAAAAAGGCTCAATGGACCATGCCACCCCGGACACTCCTCTGTTTAGCAATTTCCTGACCGAATGACCAGAAAATTCGGATAATTCATTCATTCCGTTTTAGAGCCCGTAAATCTCTTCGGGCTTGCTTGATCGCTCTATCGACTTTTTGAAAGCCGAATTGCCCGACTCAAATCAAGCTTCCCCTACGGGATTGCGTCAATTTGATCTTTACCAACCTGAAAAACAACGCTCG
Organism: Verrucomicrobiales bacterium; assembly: GCA_017991025.1. Taxonomy (GTDB): domain Bacteria; phylum Verrucomicrobiota; class Verrucomicrobiia; order Verrucomicrobiales; family DEV007; genus Arctic95D-9. The sequence goes on along the minus strand of JAGNMT010000042.1, from coordinate 6,761 downwards.
CTATTTTCCCAAAAGCCTGCTAGCTTCCGCCGTCGGTTCAAAGCTTGGCAAAATCAAGGTCTGAAGTGTTGCCAGGTGAGTCATTTGAATTCGGTGGTGATCTGAAACCCGCTAATTGGGAGCAGTCTACGGAGACGGCGCCAGGCTAGAACCGCTGATTTGTTTGATTATGAAAATGTATGTTGGTAACCTGTCGTTCGATACGACAAAACAAGATCTCGAAGCCCTATTCGCTCAGCACGGTACGGTGACGGATGTGCACCTTCCCACTGATCGCGAAAGCGGACGCCCCCGCGGCTTCGCCTTCGTAACGATGGATTCCAAAGGAGCCATGGACGCAGCGATCAAAAACCTTGACGGCCAGAACGTCGACGGCCGCAACATCAAAGTCAACGAAGCCCAGCCCCGTGAAGAACGTGGCGGCGGCGGCGGTGGTGGTGGTTATGGCGGCGGCGGTGGTCGCGGCGGTGACCGTGGAGATCGCGGCGGTGACCGTGGAGATCGCGGCGACCGCGGTGGACGCGACCGTCGTTACTAAGATTTCCTTTTAAGGATAAACTTTTCGAAGAGCGGCATTCCTCACGGGATGCCGCTTTTTTCGTGCCTGATTTCTCGCCTTCACTTCGTGGAGACAAAATATCGCCCCGAGAAATACGCCATCATCGTCTTGAGATCCTGCTCGTTAAGCACCTGATTGTAGACCACCATTTCGAAGAGGATGTTTCCCGAGTTCGCATCAAAGGAATCACCGAATCCCCGCTTTCCTATCGCCATCATCCCGAGAGGCTGACCTTCGACTTGGATGGCGCCGGATGCTGTGACCCCCGGCAGCGAACCGGCAGGCTGAATGATCAGCGTGTGTGTCTTTGCTGCGGGATTCCACAGATAGGCAAGAATCCCGAGTTGCCCGCTCGGCCAGAGTACCGAGATGCGCTCATCCGGTCCCTCGGACTTTCCCCGACTGGTAGCACTGAGTTTACTATCATATCCGGTAGTAAAATGGACATAACATCCGTCCCAGACGGGAGCTTGCAACCGGAAGAGCCTGTCCTCACCAGCCTCGAGGCGCAACACGGCAATGAAGGTAAATCCCCGTGGCAGCGTTGCATCCGATTTCAACGATGAGAGGGACGTCCGGTTGGTCGTCGGAATCCCTTGAAAAACCCCGCGCAGGACCGGAAAATCTTCCGGTCCGTATCGCCCTAGAATCGGCAAGTGCGTTCCGTTCGAATCCCCACCGTCACGGAGCAGGGAACGCTCTTTTGCATCCGAGGCGAGATTATACCACGCCGCCACTTGTTCGCCCGGCTTCGCAGATGATCGGTAATCCCGGGCATAGGTTCCTTTGTTGGCATTGAACCACCCAAAAAGACCGTCTTTCAATGGCAGCGGCGGAGGATCAGGAAGCCCATCGGCACGGGACAATGCGACAGGCATGGGCAACGCCGGCAAGAGAACCGGCGCAGCGGAGACGGTCACCTCTGGCCTTTCGTCGCTCCGGTCCGTCATTAAGAAGATTCCGACCGTGATCAGGACAATCAATCCCGTCGCGATGCCCAGGATCACTTTCCAATCCCGTAACAGCGCCAGATAGGGATTCGTGACACCGGCAACAGGGCGAGGACTAGCCGCCCGTCCCGGCACCGGGGCACTGCCACCGCGCGGCGCAAGCGACTGACGGGCACTCGTGGTAGCCGGTCGTTGCGCCCCGGTCACCGGTCCCGTGACCATACGTCGCGTGGGGATTGGCTCACTCGCCGCTTTAACCCGGGAAACATACCCGGTTGGAGGCTTCACCGGATCGCCGCCACGGGCACGCTCCGGAACACTCCCGGACGGATGCACCGGTGACGCTGCGGGTCCATCGGTGGGGCGCAGAACGGGCTCAGGTGCCGCGATTGCAAAAATGTCGTCAGCAGTCTCTTCGTCTATTTTTGCCAGCGGCACGAATTCAATGCCCTTTACCGCCTCGTGAAACTGCAGCAATGCCTCCCTCGCATCGGCAGGCCGGTCATCCGGTCGACGGGAAATCAGACGCATGATCCAATCCGCGACTAGCGGCGGCAGATCCCTTCTGATCTCACCGATGGGCTGGCATCGGTGGTTGATATGGTTCATCGAGGTCTCGGCGGGATTTCCCCCGGTAAACGGTGACGACTGCACAAGCATATAATAGAACACACAGCCGAGAGAGTACAGGTCGGTCCTTTGATCAAGCGGCTTGAGCTCCAACTGTTCAGGGGCGATGAAATCAATCGAACCGAGAAAGGATCCCCGGTGGTCGAGCGTCTGGGTTGAGGGCTGCTGGCTGAATTTGGCGAGCCCGAAGTCGAGGAGTTTCACAAGGAATCGTCCTGATGCGGTCACCGTGAGCATGATGTTCCCGGGCTTGATATCGCGATGGAGCAAGTTCAGATCCTTTGCCGCGATTAGCGGCTCCAGACATTGTTCGGCGATGTAGCTGAAATCCTCCCATGAAAGCGCGCCGGTCTTCATGATGGAATGGAGATCCTCACCTTCCACCAGCTCCATCACAACAAAAGGCCCTTCTGCATCCTCTTCGAAAGCAAAAACCGTGACCACGTTAGGGTGCTGGAAGCGGGCGAGAGCCGCCGCCTCCCGCGCGAGGGCACCTGTTGATGCCTCATTCAGATTCGTTTCCTCCATGGGAAGGAGCCGCTTCAGAGCCACGTCGCGTCCCATGACGGTATCGAAGGCACGGTAGATTGCGCTCATGCCTCCCCTGCCAACTCTCCCGCGAATCTGATATCGCTCTGACATATCAAGAACTATGGACGCTTTCACCCGATTGAAAATCCGGGCGCGCTCATCCTACATCTTCAATTTAAGGCTTGAATGTCCAACATTTCCCGGGCATATCCAAGTAAATTGAGCTCTCATCAACCGGAAAGTCGGAATTCCCGCCCCCCCGCCATACCCTATCTACCATATCATGGAGACTGCGTCTGAAGATTCCGCCTCGAAATCACCGCCCCCGCTTCTTGCTGCCATCGAAGCGGGCGGTACCAAATACGTATGCTCTGTCGCTTACGACCCGTCGAAGCCGATTCTTGAAACTCGTTTCCCGACTGGATCTCCGATGGAGACCCTTGCACAGGCTGTGGATTTTTTTCGCGGGGCTTCCGTGACCTACGGTCCGGTTCAGGCAATGGGCATAGGCACTTTCGGACCGGCCGATATCGACTCGAGATCAATGGATTATGGAACTATTTTGACCACGCCAAAGCTCGGCTGGACCGGATTCAATATCATTAAAGCGATTCGCGCCGGCCTGCGGCAGGAATTCCCCGTTGCATTCGAGACCGATGTAAACGCCGCCGTCATCGGCGAGGCCGCGTTTGGAATCGCCCGGGGATACCGTCATATTGCCTACATCACGATCGGAACGGGAATCGGAGGGGGCTATATTCATGACGGTGCCCTGGTCCGCGGGCGCATGCATCCTGAGATCGGTCACCTCCTCGTTCCCGACCTCGATGCGATGTATGGGAAAAACACCAATGTCTGCCCTTTCCACACCTCCTGCCTGGAAGGCCGAGCGAGCGGTCCCGCGATCGAATCTCGATGGGGAATACCAGGCGGTGAAATACCCGATCACCATATCGCCTGGGAGCTCGAGGCAAAATATCTGGCCCTGGGCTGTGTGAACCTGACCGCAGCCTGGTCACCTGACCTCATCATCCTCGGTGGCGGGGTATCTCAAAAACCGGGTCTGATCGAGCGGGTCCGCGCCGAATTTGACCTGCTCGCCGGTGGCTACTGGCAATTGCCTCCGCTGAACCAATACCTGCAATTGCCGGGTCTCGATCAACAAGCCGGCATCATCGGGGCGCTCGTCCTTGCGCAGCGCTTGCTTCAGACGGCCCACTCATCCTAACTGACTGAGGCGTCCCGTCGAATCGCCAAAGCGCTCCTCCTTGATCCCGGCTCGATCCAACAGGCTCAGGAAGAGGTTGCTCATCGGCGTATCCTGCCCGAGAACCGTGTGAAGCCCGGTCTTGATCGTTCCCCCGCCTTGACCCGCAACGAGCACTGGAAGGTTGGTGTGGCTGTGACGATCCGGATCAGCCAGACCTGATCCCCATACAATCATGGAGTTGTGGAGGATGGACTTCCCGTCGACGTCTTTGCGCGATTTCAACTGTTCGAGGAAGTAGGCAAGCTGGCGCGAGTAGAAGAGATCAATCTTCGCCAGTTTCTCCAGCGACTCGGGGTTTTTCTGATGGTGTGAAATGGAATGGTGCCCATCGGGGACGCCGATTTCTTTGAAACTGCGATTGCTCCCGTCGTGGGCCAGGAGAAAAGTTGCGACACGCGTTGAGTCCGTCTCGAAGGCGAGCACCATCATATCCAACATGAGCCGCAAATGCTCTTCGTAGTCACCCGGGATCCCCTCGGGAGTCTCGGCCGTGGGAACTTCGGGTAGGCCGAATTTTTCCGCCTTTTCAATTCGTCTTTCGATCTCTCTGACGCCGTTCATGTACTCGTCGAGCTTGAGTTGATCATTACGACCGAGCTGTTGATTGAGGACTTTTGCGTCCTCCATCACAAAATCGAGAATTGATCGCTGGCGCTGATTGCGCAGTTCGAAGCCCTTCTTTCTTTCATCCTTTGAACCCGAGCCGAAGAGACGCTCAAAGACATGTCGCGGGTTCGACTCCGGTGTCATGGGAGTGGTGTCAGAACGCCACGATAGATTGAACTGATAAGCACACGAATAGCCCGAGTCACAGACGCCGGCTTTCCTGACACCGTCACAGGAAAGTTCGAGGGAGGAAAATCGTGTCTTGTCGCCGATCTGATTGGCAATGACCTGATCGACGGATACCCCGAGCTTGATATCCGCCCCGGCTGTTTTGCGAGGGCGGGCCCCGGTGAGGAACGTCGCATTCGCCCGGGCGTGGTCGCCACCGCCATCGCTACCGGCGGTCCCGTTTTTGTGCTCCATCCTACCGAAGACATGCAGATCCTCCTTGAACTTCGCATAGGGTTCATGAGTGGCACCGAACGTGAAATCCGTGCCGGTTCCCGTCAGAGCCCATTTATCCATATTCACCCCATTAGGTTTATAGAGAAACGCAGCACGTAGCGGTGCCCCGGTCGACGTCGTCGCCGCCGTACCCTCTGCCGCAGAAAGCGAACGGGGCAGAAAAGTCTCAAACCATGGCAGTGCTACCCCGGCTCCGAATCCTTTGATAAAAAGGCGGCGATTGACGTTTCGTTTCATGATACGGGATGCTCGAGGTCTACAGAGATTGGATCTAGAAGAGGTTACGTCCACCGCTCGTTCGAACAATTAACGCATTCAAGGTCGGGAAAGGGTTCTTTTGAGCTATTCGATGAATGGAAAGACTAAGGTCGGACCGGAGCATTTGCGTTCCTAGCGCCGAGAAGGAACCACCGCAGGCCGGAAACCCACATCATCATTCCGATCATCGGCAGCATATCCGTCGCGGTCTGCCGATCGGCAGTTGGCGGCACTAAGATCCCAACTACCTCCGCGCAATACACGGACGATGCCGAGCGCCGGCCCTGCCGGATCGGTCACCGAAGCGCTCGTGTAATCTCCATACCAGTCTAAACACCACTCTCTCACGTTACCCGACATGTCATAGAACCCCCAGGGGTTCGCCACTTTTGTTGCGACGAGGTTCGTCTTGTTCCCGCCGTTTTCATCGTACCAGCCCATCACCTCGAGACTGACACCGCTATACGCTTCCTTCGTCCCCGCACGACACGCATACTCCCATTGTGCTTCCGTCGGAAAGTCCCATTTCCATCCTGTCGGCAGGGTATGTCTCCTGTTCATCTCATTCAACCAGCCCTGAACATCACTCAAGCTCACCGATTCTACAGGAAGACTGACCCCCTTGAAGCGACTCGGATTGTTTCCCATCACCTCTTCCCATTGCCCCTGCGTCGTCTCGGTCTTCGCCAGCCAAAAACCCCGCGACAACTTCACCGGATGCGGTGTCTCATCCTCATAACGGCCAACCTCGCTCACCGGGCTGCCCATCAAAAAATCGCCCGACGGGCACCAGACCATTTCCATCCCGCCGAACTCCCGCACCTCTCCCGCAAGACTGCCCTCTATCCCCAGACTCACCGGAAAGGCCCCGCTAAACACCGCGAAGGCGATGCCTGCGAACGTGGCACAACCGACGCCAAGAGTAAAGAAGAGTGGAAACCTCGAACGGACTTTGACCGGCTCCAAGGGCCTCGTATGCTCCGCCTTTCGCAGCGAGCTCGTCACCGGCACGGCAGCTGGCACTAGGTCACTTTGCTCCCCTGAAAACACCCTCAACGAAGGATTGCTTTGGATTCGATCCAGATCCCCCCTCACGGCTGAAGCACTCGCATAGCGGTAATCGGGATCAGCCGCCATGGCCTTGCAGACGATGTCGTCCAGCCGGGGATCGATCTCCGGCTTTATTTCACTGGGCATCCGGAAATTCCCCCGTGGCAACTTTCCCGTCAGCATTTGGTATAGCATGACCCCGATGGCATAAACGTCGGCACGATGATCCGGCGTCCGATCACTGTCGTATGATTCAGGAGCAACAAAATCCAGCGTGCCGACAGTGACATCACTCTTCGTCAGCGCCAGAGACTCATCGATCCCGTCACCAAAGCGTTTTGCCAATCCAAAGTCGGCGATCTTGACCCGGCCTTCGCGATTCAGGAGAATGTTGGCAGGTTTGATGTCCCGGTGGATGACTCCGTGAAGATGCGCATACTCC
>JAGNMT010000462.1 GCA_017991025.1 Verrucomicrobiales bacterium | reverse complement strand
GAGAGTGATGTCAGTGCAGGCGCGGAGATCGACGTTGAGTTCGGTGTCACTGAGGACATTGCCGGAGATCGTGACCGAGTCGATGGGCGCGAGTTTTTTTCCTAGAAATCGAATGTTAGCCCCGCCGGGAGCGAGGACTTTGAAATCTTTTCCCGAGTAATTCGAACTGTGCTGGAGAGTGCAACCGGTGATCGCGACTTCGGCGATGGAGCGGCTCTTGTCATCGGGCATGCCGGAGACATCAAGGAGAATGTTCGCCGCAGTCGTGGCGGTGTCGTCATCGGGCATGTTGGCTTCGATGTCGCAGCCGGTGATCTGGAGGTTGCGCACATTGCCATTGCGGACAATCACCCCACCACCTTGATTGTAGCTGATGTGGGAGTTTCCGACATTGATCTGGTGCAGGTTCACATCGTCGAGGAAGAGCCCGATGCCGCGATTTTGATAGAGATTGACATCGGAAATGGTCACGTTGCGGTTTCGCTCGACGAGGTGGATGCCATGACGGCACCAGCGGATACCGACTTTTGAGACGATTGCTTCGAAGGTACGGATCAATTCGATTCCGTCCGCTTCGGGATGGTTGCCGACTATCTCGATGCCTTCGATGAGCGGCATACGCTCATTCCAGGTGGCGGGCAGGAACGAGGAAGGTGAGGCGGTGCCTTGATGCGATCCGATAAGCCGAATGGCGGGGCCCGCTCCGTCCATGATGAGGGTGACAGGTCCTCCTGCGGGCCGAATGATCGTGCTGCCTTTTCCGCCGAGAGCAAATTCCAGCGTTCCTGTGATGCGATGCACCCCCTCTTTGAGCAGGAGGGTGCCGCCGTTCGTCGCGATCTGTTTTCGAAACTCCTCCGTCCGGTCCGGCATGGCAGTCAGGTCGGAGAATTGTGAAGAGGCCAGCGGAGGCTCAGTCGCAAAGGAAAGGGAATAGAGAAGAGGGGAAAGGAGCAGGAATAGTCTCATGGAACGGAGCCTAACAGGATATGCTCACTTTCAACAAGTGCGCACTCGCGTCTGCTGACTGCGAGAGCGTACTCGCTTCAGAAGCCAACGCTCGACTTCTCTTCCCCCGCGAGCAATTGCCTCATGACATCGATGCACTCGGCGCGATAGCCTTAGGGACCGGAGCCTTTTGCGGTGACGGCGAGGTCGATGACTTTTTGCAGAACGGCCTAGCCGAGTCCGTCCTGATTTCTGAGGCTCCTACCGAGTGTCTCACACCGGAACTGCGCGGCCGGCAAATGCCGTTCCCCTTTGAAACGTGAAACTCTCCCGGTCCTACTCCGCCGTCAAAGCCGCCCTTTCGTTCCCGGCCCCGGACTTCTCGATGAAATAATCCCAATCCCCGTTGAAACGTTTCGCCGCACCGTTTGCGACGTGGATGACGTCCTTCGCCAGCTTTTTGATGAAATGCACGTCGTGCGAAATGAAGACGAGGGTGCCCGCGTAGTTCTCCAGCGCGAGGATGAGTGACTCCACCGTGAGAATATCCAGGTGGGTCGTCGGCTCGTCCATGAGAAGAATGTTAGGCGGATCGACGAGAAATTTGATGAGGTTCAAGCGGCTCTTTTCTCCTCCGCTAAGGACGCGGGTCATTTTGTATACCTCTTCTTTGCGGAACATGAAAGAACCGAGAATTCCACGGGCTTCGTCCTCGCGCAGGGTGGGAGCGGCTTCGAGGACTTCGGTGAGGACGGAGTTATTCGGGTTCAGGGTCGCGGATCGGTGCTGGGAAAAGTAGCCGATTTTCGCGTTGTGGCCCTGGATGACTTTTCCCTGTTGGGGAGTCAGTTCGCCGCCGAGCAGTTTCAGGAGCGTCGATTTTCCCGAGCCGTTCGGACCGACGAGCACGGTGCGTTCACCGCGTTCGATCGTGAGGTCGATGCCTTCGTAGACTTTATTGGTGCCGTAGGCAAAATGGATTCCCTCCAGGGTGACCGCCTTCTGCCCGCCGCGCGGAGGATCGGGGATCTGGAAGCGGAAGGGCTTCTTCGGAGCCTGCGGTTTCTCAATCTTCTCGATCCGTTCGATTTCCTTCAACTTCGACTGGGCCTGAGAGGCTTTCGAGGAAACAGAGCGAAATTTGTTCGCGAAGGCCTGGAGTTCCCCGATCTGCTTCTGTTGATTTTTGTAGGCGTTGTTCTGCCGTTCGTAGTTCTCGTAGCGCTGCTGCTCGAATTCAGAGTAGTTTCCCTTGTAGTGGATGAGATGCCGATCCGATATCTCGTAAACGGACTGCACGATCTCGTCCATGAACTGCCTGTCGTGGGAGATCATGAGAATCGCGCCGGAGTAATTCTTCAAATAATCCTGAAACCAGAGCAGCGACATGAGGTCGAGGTGGTTTGTCGGTTCGTCGAGCATGAGCAGGCTTGGCTCGATGACAAGAAGTCTTGCGAGGTGCGCTCGCATGATCCAGCCGCCGCTCATCTCCTTCGCGGGGCGGTCGAAGTTTTCCGCCGGGTAGCCGAGGCCGCGGAGCATTTTCTTTGCCTTGGCGTCCACCGTGGGGTCATTGAGAGCATCGAATTTGCTTTGCGCCTCGTAGTAGGCCTGGGTATCGACGGTGCCGGCATCTTCGTGCTTCTTCAGGGTCGCTTCGAGTTCCTCGAGCAAGCCGGCGCGGCCGGTGGCGATTTCGAGCACGCTGTAATCGCCGACGTCCTCACTTTCCTGCGGCAGGAAGCCGACGAGAGTCCACTCATCCCGTTCGACGGTTCCGGTATCGGCTTCCTCTTCGCCAAGAATGATACGGAAAATCGTCGATTTGCCCGCACCGTTCGGACCGACGAGTGCGATCCGTTCGCCATAGTTGATCTGGAGATTGGCCTCTTCGAAAAGAGTCGTTCCCCCGTAGGATTTTTTAAGATTCCGGATTGTAAGCATAACGTTCCACTGACTGGCCGCACTTACATAGCTGAGTCTCTTCGTTCCGCAAACTGAAAGCGGATAATTGGAACGCCTCAGTCAATCTAAAGAATCCGGCCTATTTGGCCGCTTTTTTCTCCGGTGGCTCCGGGTTGACCTGTTTTTTCACCGTTTCGAGCCCGTCTTTGACGGTTTTCAGTTCTTTTTGCAGTTCAAGAAGTTCGCGCCGCAAGTCAGTCACTTCGTCGGCCTGGCCTTTTTTACTGCTTAGCTTGCGAATCGCTTCTTCGGCGACTCTCGATTCCGGAAGATCGGCATTGCCGGACTCGACAAAGGTTTGCAGGGCTCCCAGTGAGCGGGGATCTTCGAGTGTCCCGAGGGCGGTGATCGCGGAACGTCGCAGCGTTTCTTTCGGGTGTTCGAGATAGCCGGAGATGAACTGTCGGGTCACTTCTCTCGTCTCGTCCTCTTCATGGCGAGCGAGATTGGCGAGGCTGTGGAGTCCCTGCCCGAAGTCTCTCGAGGTAAAGCGGGTTTCGTTTTTCTGCAAATGCTCCCTTAAAGGCACGATGACGGTGTCATCCCCCTGGACCCTCAGACCTTGAATCGCGGCAGCCGCGATGCGGTGTCGGTAGCTCTCCCGGTTAAGGGCCGCGAGCAGAACCGGTTGGGCATCCTCCTGTAAAAACTTGCCGACTGCACCAAGGGCATTCGAGACAATGTCGGGGTTCTTCTCTTTGGCGGCGATATCACGTAACGCGGCAAAGGCACTTCCGGTGTAGAATTTGCCGATGCTAGCGACCACCTCCTGACGCGCTCGCGCATCCTCCTGCGAGACCGCGCCGAGGAGAACCGCAAGTGCTTCGGGAGTGTGGGTTTTGGCGAGGGATTTCGCCGCCTCGATGCGAACTCCG
>JAGNMT010000041.1 GCA_017991025.1 Verrucomicrobiales bacterium | reverse complement strand
CCGCAAGGGTGGGACCATCACGGCGCATTCGTTCCGTTATGCGGTCAATGCGGCAACGGAGGCTCTTTCCTCCAGCCTCCATCATGGCGAGGTCCTTAAGGTTTCGGATTTATTCAAATGTCGTCTCCTCGGGAACGGTTCAAAACCGGCCGTGACCCCCCGGACGAAGAATCAGCTCAAGTACATTGAAGCGCTTGATTCCCACGATGTCGTTTTCGGCATCGGCCCGGCGGGGACGGGGAAAACCTATCTGGCGATGGCCTACGCCCTCGACCTCCTGAAGAGTCGGCAGATCGATCGCATCATGCTTACGAGGCCGGCGGTCGAGGCGGGGGAGGCACTGGGATTCCTGCCCGGTGCGCTGGAGGAAAAAGTGCTGCCCTACCTTCGCCCGCTTTACGACGCGATGAGTGATATGCTTGACGGGGCGGAGTCGCTCAAGTTTGCAGAGAAAAATCTCATCGAAATCGCTCCTCTTGCGTATATGCGGGGGCGAACCCTGAATCGCGCCTGCGTTATTCTCGATGAGGCGCAAAATGCGAGTCGTGAACAGATGTTTATGTTTCTGACGCGGCTGGGTGAGCATTCCAAGTGCATCGTTACGGGGGATCCGTCCCAGATCGACTTGAGACCGAAGAATCGTAGCGGTCTCCTTGAGGCGATTGACTTGCTTGAGGGGATTGATGGTATTGCGTTCACCCGCTTTGAAACCGTTGATGTCGTAAGGCATCCCGTCGTCGCCCGTATCATTGAAGCCTACGATCAGGGGCGTCGCGGCGAAGCGGTTTCCGGGAGGGACGGGAATTTTTAGAGGGAGCCGAACGCAACTTTCATGCGGGATCCGTCTCGACCCGGGGAGCGAAGAGGCATTTCGAGAGCGTTTCCTGCATCGCAGCGAGACGTCCTTTGTCGGTGATCTTGCGTTCGGTGTGCGAGTCGATGAGATAGAACCGGTCAATAGCGGCTCCTGCCTGCGTACTGATGCGGGCATTGAGGACTTCGGCATCGAGATTGCCGAGGATGGTGAAAATGTCGTAGAGCAGGCCGATGCGGTCCTGTGCCTGGATTTCGAGAACCGTGGAGGAATCGTTATCTTCGTTGGAGAGATAGACCCGCTGTGGAATGTCAAAATTGGGGGGCTCTGCCCGGGTAATTGACGGAGAGACGCGGGTTTCGATGAGCGAGCGAAAATTGATATCTTTCTCTTCTACTCCGAACTCCTGTTCAAGCAGCTTCTCAATACGCTCGATTTCCCTTTGCGAAGTCACTGGATTGAATGTGGCAGTGCAGACGCGAAAGATGTCGAGAACAAGATCGTCGGCCCTCGTGTAGAGATCCGCCGAGAGGATGTTAAGGTTTCGAGCGGCGAGCGCTCCGGCCACTTTTGCCAGGAGGTGATGACGGTTCCACCCCGCAACTTCGAGGAGGCTGTAGCCTTCATTGGGCCGGGCTTCCCATTCGAGAACGGGAACAAGACTTTCGTTGGTTCTTTTCCTCGTCAGTTTGAAAAAGCGGTGAAAAAGCTTCACATGGCGCACGATGCTCGTTGAGCCCCGATGGCGGAAATAACGCTCCGGCATCGCCGCGAAGTGGGCTTCGACCTCCTCGATGTAGTCTTCGGGGACTTTTGCGATTACCTTCTGCTTCGTCTCCGAGACGGGACGTGTGAATTCCTGACGATATTTGCTGCGATCTTCAAAGTAGGACGCTGTGCGACGGTGAAGCTGGTGCATCAGCGAAGCTTTCCAGTCGTTCCAGGCCTCGTCGTTGGTCCCGTTCGAGTCGACATAGGTGAAGAGATGGAGCGCCTCCATCCAATGTTGATTTTTCATCGCCGCAGCGAACTCTGTGATCGTCTCGAGATCGCCAATATCCTTCGTTGTGGAGGTTTTCCAGAAGGTCAGGTGATGGTCTACGAGAAACATGATGAGGCGCAGACGGTCCCCTGAATACCCGAGACGCTGGCAGACCCGGGAGGCGAGGATGGCACTGGCGTCTTCATGATGGCGGACATTTTCAGCACGCCCGGTGTCATGCATCAGGAGCGCGACATACATGGCGACGGGGTCCTCCATATCCTGAAAAATCCGCCGGAAAAATTGCTTCTTGGGGTCTTCGGAGTGAATCAGGCTGTCGAGGACTTCGATACACCGCAGGGTGTGCTCGTCCGCCGAATAACGGTGAAAGAACTCGTGCTGAACGAGGTCTGTGAGCTGACCGAATTCCGGAATGTAGCGTCCGAGAAATCCAACCCGGTGCATCCGGCGGAAAATATGGGCGACCTGACCGCGGTTCTGGAGTATTTCTTCGAAAGTGTCGCGGTTCGCTCTGCTGCGGCGAAAATTTCCGTCGATACTCTCCCAGTGTCGTTTGAAGAGTTTCCGGATCTCGGGGCTCGTCTTGAGGTTGCGCCTCTGCGAGTGCAGAAAAAAGCGCATCATTCGGCCCGGATCCTCTTCAAAGATCTTCTCATTTTCCGGATAGATGAGGTCGCCCTTGGAGATGAATCCATCGAAAGTCTCCTCCGTGGGCGTCTGCCGGGCAAGGAAGTTGAAAACGGGAATCCGCCTGGTGTCATCGCCGACGACCTCCAGTTCGAATGACTGCATTAGCGACGTGCTGTGCTGAAAAAGATTTCGCGTATGCCGGTAGTAATCGCGCATGAACGTTTCACTGCGTCGGAGCATATTCGGGCCGGGTACGTTCAGTTTCGTGGCGACGACTCCCTGCAAGCGCAGCGTGAGGATATCACCGGGCTGGCCCTGTTGGCTATAATGGAGTTCATTACGAACCCGCATTAGAAATTCGAAAGCATCTTCGATCTCATCAAGAGCGGATTCGGTGAGTTTCCCTTCGGGCACGAGGGCTTTGAGGTCGCGAGATTTTCGGAGGACCCAGAGGACCCAAATCAGGTTATGATGATCACGAAGACCTCCGCAGCCTTCTTTTACATTGGGCTCTTGCAGGTGGGGCGTGCGTCCATGCTTTTGGTGACGGGAGCGTATGTCGCGGCTTCGTTCGGCGAGATAACTTTTCTCGTGCCCCCGAAGGCAGTATTCAAAGAACGACTCCTCAAACTTCTGAAAGAGAATGGCATCACCCGTTACAAACCGTGCGTCGAGCAGAGTTGTCTTAGTCTGGTGGTCCTTGTTCGCAAATTTACACGCTTCTTTGATCGATCTCACCGGATAGCTGACGCTGAGTCCCAGATCGAACAGCATCAGAGAGACCTGATTGATCAACTCGGCAACGCTCGGATTGAGGCTGTGGGACGAGCCGGGGACAAGAAACTGGAGGTCGATGTCACTTCCAGGATTGAGGTGACCCCGACCATATCCACCGCTGGCGACAATGGTAACCGGGTGCGCAAGTCCCGTCTTCTTTGTCGCCTCCGTCTCAATCAGAAAGTGGCGGAAAACATCGGCAAGCAGGACATCTATCATCCCCGTGCGCCTTGCGGCTATCTCAAGTCCGGGGCCCCCGGCACTATGGGCATCACGGATTTCCTTCCTTTCGGTCTTGAGGAATTCCTTGTAAAGCGTGAGCATGGTCCGCTTTTCCCCCGACGAGGCTTTGATTGCGTCGAGGGTCACAATCGCCTTTTCCCGGGCGGCGTCGAGGAGTTGGGAATTGGGCATGCTCGCGCGAATTAACGGGAAAACGGGATGAATGCGAAGACAATTTGTATCGGTTTGTCTTCAGGGGCAAAGCCGGGATTTAATCGCCGGTTAGCCGGGCAAATTTTCCGGCCGACCCGGGAAGTTGTATAATTACTGTTCGATCCGGATTCCACTTAGAAGCGGGGGAGGGGCTGCACATGTCTTGCTTGAGGCGAGGACGACGGCGGGCGGGGTGCCGGGATGCGTTCTCCCTGATGGGAAGGAACCTGGATTCGCGATGCCGGGGAGATGGGCTGGGCAATAGTGGCGGCAGGACGTCGTTCCTGCTCCCGGCGATCAACGGGTGGCGGGGGGGCGATGACGGATCGCTCGTCAATAGGGGTCTCGTGAATTTTGAGATTCGGGTGATAGGCGATGGCATCCTGATAGTTGAGCCACATCGCATTTTTAGCGGCGAGCAGCGCGAGGAGGAAGGTGGCGAGGGCGAGACCGAAACCTATCCGGTTACGGTTGATGCCGATCATGAGAGTGGCACCGGCGCTCAACACGAGGAGACGGAACTGCCACGAAGTGGCGATCCAGTCGCTTGTGTTTTCGGCAAACCCCTTGACCCGTGCGGGAGAGCTTATTTTATAGACTTGCTCCATGCGGGGCTGCGCCGCAATCCGGGCGTCCTTGTACGGGAAATGGGCCAGCGCGGCAACGCCTACAACGATCAGAGCGGCGGTCTGGAGCTGTTGCGCTTTCATGAAGAAACCAACACCCAGCATGACGACTCCGGTGAGGAGGCCGTAGAAGATCAAAGGCTCGATGAGAAGGTAGCGATACTCGGGGTCGCCGATAGCGGTCAGTAGCTTTTCTATTTGGATGATGAATTCGCTCATGCGAAGTGGGATTCAGATGAGTAGGGTTAAAGAAGAGTGGGTTGTTCCTCCCCGCTTGACGCGGGAGGGGTCAGTCCGAGTTTCCGGTAGGCGAGAGGCATAGCCGAGCGTCCCCGCGGCGTGCGTTTGAGGTAGCCTTTGAGAATCAAGTAGGGCTCGTAGACTTCGTTGATCGTGGCCTCATCTTCGCCGACCGCCACCGCAATGGAATTCAGACCGACGGGCCCCCCGCCGTATTTATAAACGACTGCTTCAAGAATACGTTTGTCCATCTCGTCAAGTCCGTCCTCGTCGATGTCGAGCATGCCGAGTGCGGCGCGGGCCACGTCGCGGGTGATAATGTTGTCGGCCCGGACCTGCGCGTAGTCCCTCACCCACCGCAGGAGACCGTTTGCGATGCGCGGCGTTCCGCGGCTGCGGGACCCGATCTCGAGTGCTCCTTTGTCTTCAATGGGCACTCCGAGGATAAAGGAGGAGCGTTTGATAATGATGACGAGTTCCTCCGGAGAATAGTAATCAAGGCGGTTCGTGATGCCGAAACGGGAAAGCAGCGGGCGCGTCAGCATCCCGGCTTTGGTGGTCGCACCGATGAGGGTGAACTTGGGAAGCGACAGGGAGATGGACCTCGCGCTCGGCCCCTGATCGATGATGATGTCGAGCTTGAAGTCCTCCATCGCCGGGTAGAGATACTCCTCAATGGCAGGATGGAGTCGGTGAATTTCATCGATAAAGAGGAAATCCCCGTGCTGCACGTTAGTGAGGATACCGGCGAGGTCGCCCGCCTTCTCGATCTGTGGGCCGCTCGTGACGTGAATCTCGCTCCCGAACGCGCGCGCCAGGATGTGAGCAAGGGATGTCTTCCCTAACCCCGGCGGACCGCAGAGTAATACGTGATCAAGGGCATCCTTTCTTCCCTTTGCAGCTTCGACCATGAGCATGAGCCGCTCTTTCACTTTCGCCTGGCCACAAAACTCCTCGAAGTCCGGAGGGCGCAGACTTTGTTCGAAATCCCGGGTCGGTTCTCCGGCGGGATCAGTGGAAAAGGGGGCGGACACTAGTAGGACAAGGGTGAACGGGTAACAATAAACCAAAGAGACCAGAAATATAAAAAATATCTGATATTAAACCTTTACAGAAATTTAAGATAACCTTAAAATTATAAAAGTCGACATGTTTTGCTTGCACCTTCGAGATTTTTGATAAATGATTGCCCGACGCGGGAATCAGGGCTTCAATTGGCTCGAAAACTGCCTAGTTTATCAATCGCAAGAAACAAATTCATACTTGACGTAGAGCCCTGAGGCTCTATCTAAGTGAGTTTGCAGAGAACCGCTCAACACAGACATTACCGACCACGGAACACTTTTATCGCTTATGAATTTACTGAGACGCCGACGACTACGTTTCCATTCTCATGCCTTGGCCGCACTGGCCGGAGGGGTTGCGCTCTTTCAGGCAGGGATGTCCGTGAGCGTTGCCCAGGAAGGGGCCGTCGTTAAGTCGATCGATGTGCAGTATGTCGGGAGCCAGACTGTCGCTCCTGAACGCCTGCTCTCCCACATGTCAACCCGGGTCGGTGATAAGCTTACGATGACTCAGATCGACGAGGACGTGAAGAGTCTCTACGCCAGCGGTGATGTTGAGAATGTCCGCATTCTGTCGGACAGCGTGGGTGGCGGTGTGGCACTTATCGTTGTGGCGCAAACGAGAGCCGTCTATGGCGGTGTTGAGTTCGTCGGCAATACGCTCATTGAGACATCGAAGCTGAAGAAGAAGGTCGATTTGGATGTGAACAAGCCCATCGACGAGGCGGTTCTGCAAACTGCCAGGGGTGAGATGCAGGAAATGTATCGGAAGAAGGGCTTCTCCGAGGCTACGGTAACCTATCGTATCGGTGCGCCTACGGCTGAGGGTTATTCCACTGTCATTTTTACGGTCGATGAAGGAACTCAAGGGGTCCTGCGGAATGTCGAGTTTGTGGGGAACGTTGCGTTCCCTGCCTCCCGCCTTAAGGAGGAAATGAAGCAAAAGGAGAAAGGTATCAAGTCCATCTTCGGAGCCGGTGGATCGACCGATCCTGAGACTCTTGCCCAGGATGTGAGAATGATCGAGGACTTCTATCGTGATCACGGCTACCTGAACGCCAAGGTTGTGAACGTTTCGCGGATGCGTGCCGATGCAAAATACGTCGATGTTGTGATGACTATCGACGAGGGGCAAACCTATCAGGTCGACAGTCTCGCAATTAACGGGGTCACGGTGCTTAACATGCAGGATGACGTGCTCCCCTACCTCAAGACAGCGGCGGGCGATTCCTTTGCGGGCAACAAGCTGAAGGACGATATCAAACTGATTACTGATCAATACGGAACTCGCGGGTATGCTGACGCACGGGTCAATCCCCGCCTTGAGGATTCGGGAAATGGAGCGGTGCGTGTCGTGCTTGATGTCACGGAGGGGCGCCCCTACAAAATTGGTCAGATCAGCATCGAAGGGAACGACAAGACGAAAGATTATGTTATTCGCCGGGAATTGCCGTTGGAGCCGGGCCAGCCTTTTGATACAAACAAGACTGACGTAACCAAGCGTCGCCTTGAGAACATGAATTACTTCTCAAGTGTTGAGGTGATGCCGGTCGACACGAGCTATCTTGACGAAAAAGATCTTCTCATCCGGGTGGTTGAGAAGCCTACCGGAACGATTAACTTTGGTGCGGGTTTCAGCTCAATTGACAGCGTCACCGGTTTCTTCGAGATCACCCAAACCAACTTCGATCTCTTCGATTGGCCCACCTTCACCGGAGCCGGGCAGCGCTTCCGTCTTAGCCTTCGCGGGGGTAATGAGCGCACGGATGCGAGCGTTTCGATCACCGAGCCATGGTTCATGGGGCAGCGTCTTGCTTTCACTTCAGAGCTCTATTATCGGGACCTTCAATTCCTGAGCGATCAATATGATCAGAGTAGCTACGGTGTGGCGTTCTCATTGCGTAAGTCGATTGGCGAGTTCACCTATCTGGTAGGGGACTATCGTGCCGAGCAGATCGAAATTGACCCTGCTTTGGGAGCATCTCCTGCATTCGTCGCGGAAGGCGGTGAGTTCCTGAAGAGTTCAGTGGGGCTGAATGCCGTTCGTGATACCCGGGACAATCTTTTCCTTCCTCGTGAGGGGAACAAGGCTTCCGCCGGCTTTGAATTTGCAGGGCTTGGCGGCGATGTGGATGATACGATATTCAATGCGAGCATCGCTCAATACTTCGAGTTGCCCTATGACATCATCGTTAGTTTGAACGGTGAGATTAATCAGTCTTCGGAAGGTGATCATGTCTTTACACGTCATTTCCTGGGTGGCGCGAACAATCTGCGTGGTTTTGATTTCCGCGACGTGGGTCCCCGCGACCCGGTTAGCGGTGAAGTCCTTGGTGGTAATACCGCCTGGAATGGGACGGCTGAAGTTACGGTGCCAGTGGTGGAAAAAATCCGTGCCGCAGCATTCTACGATCTCGGCGAGGTCAGCGATGGGCCGGTCGGGTCTATCGAGAGCGGCATCAACTCCGATTGGGGTATTGGTCTTCGCCTCTTTATCCTTGGCAGCGCTCCGGTTCGTCTCGATTATGCCTTCCCTCTGCAGTCTGACGGCTTCAACGATGACGGCGGTCGCTTCCAGTTCACCATGGGCGCCCAGTTCTAGTGGTATCCGAGCCGTGAGGTTTTTTCTAAGAAACCGCGGCTCAGCATCGTCTGTTCAAGTGTCGTTAAGTTGAAAAGACTATTGGACTGTTGACTCAACGAAAGAGAACCCCATCATTTCTGAATCGATTACAATGAAATTCCATCTGCCAGCCTTGTTCCTAGCGTTAACGCTCCCTCTTGCTTCTTCTATTGTTTCTGCACAGGAGTTGAAGATTGCGGTAATTGACATGCAGGAGGCGCTTAACAAATATTATAAGACCGAGATTCAGGTTAAGCAGATCAACGACCTTGCCGACGAAAAGCGCAAGAATCTGGATGAACGTCAGGCAGCTTACCAGCAGATGACCAATCAGATGTCAGAACTGGATACTGTTTACAAAGACACCGCGCTGGCTGAAGCAAAGAGGAAGGAAGCGCTGGAGAAGCTTCAGGCTATCTACCAGGAGCGTGCTCTGAAAGGTAAAGAAATCGCTGATGCGCAGCGTAAAGCCTCTTCGGAGGTTATGACCGCACGACAGGAGATGGAGGCATCTCTGGTTGATGAAATTAAGAAGACGGTTGATGCCATTGTTCAGGCCCAGGGCCTTGATCTGGTATTCGACAAGTCTTTTCTCCCCAAGGCAAACAAGGCCATTCTCTACACGTCGAGTAATGTGAAAGACCTCACTGTCGAGGTGGTCAGCACACTCAATGCCGGTGCTCCGGCCGGCACCGTAATTCCCGCGCCTGCGGCTGCTCCTGCCCCCGCCACGACTAACTGAAGTCGGCCGGGTCAACCAACTCAGGGGAGTGCTTTTGAAAGCGGCGGATATTCGCCGCTTTTTTATTGATGCGAATAAGCAGGCAGGGCGGGAATGATCCGGGAGTCGTCCAAGTTACAAATTCGATCATGAGAACCACCGTTGCGGAGATTGCAGAATTGGTTGAGGGGACTCTCATCAGAGGAGAGCGTTCGCTCGTGCTAACAAATTTTGCGGCGCTTGATCAGGCGGATTCCTCCTGTGTCAGTTTTTACGGCAATACCAAGTACCGGGAGCAATTGAAATCCACTAATGCCGGGCTTATTCTTGTGCCCGACGCCGGGGTGGATGCTCCGGAAGATTCTGCCATCATTCTGGTCGGGAATCCTGTGGTCTCGTTCGATCGGATTGTTCGGAAATACGGAGTGACACCGCCAGCATTTGTCGCCGGATTCAGTGACGCCGCCTTTGTCGACGCGACGGCGAAAGTGGACCCTTTGAGTGTCTCGGTCGCTCCGAATGCGACGGTTTCTGCAGGGGCACATATCGGGAGAGGGACCACAATTGGTGCCGGGACCGTGATTGGCCATGACGTCGTCGTAGGCGAAGATTGTGAAATCGGGCCGAATGTGACGATTTGCCAGGGCTGTGTCGTTGGAGATCGCGTTATTATTCATCCGGGCGTCGTGATTGGGGCTGATGGATTCGGTTTTGAATTTGTTGAGGGGCGTCACCGGAAAATAGAGCAACTCGGGATCGTCCGCATCGGTGACGACGTCGAGATTGGTGCCTCGACCACCATCGATCGGGCGAGATTCGGTGAGACCGTGGTAGGCGAGGGTACTAAGATCGATAACCAGGTGCAGATAGGTCACAATTGCTTCATTGGAAAACACTGCATCATTGTAGCCCAGACCGGAATTTCCGGCAGCACGCGCATCGGCGATTACGTTGTCCTCGCAGCGCAGTGCGGGATTGCCGGCCATCTTTTCATCGCCGACAGGGTCACTTGCGGCGGCCGTAGCGGTGTCATTTCATCGATTGAAGAGCCCGGCGGCACCTATTTTGGGTATCCTGCCCGGCCCCTTAAAGAGGATCGCCGCGAGGCGATGCGGATCAAGCAGCTCGGAGGTCTTTTGAAGCGGGTTAAAGCGCTCGAATCGGGTGCGCTTGCCGAATCGGGAGAGAGTGATTGAGGTTAGAGGGGAATCCGGCTCAAAGGTCGATCTTTTCGCCGGGAGCCGGAATTACGACTCTGGCATTCGGGAGACGTTTCTGCAGCTCGGTTTTGAACCACGCCCGGGCGGCTTCGTCTCCGTGAACGAGGATCACGTTTTTAGGATCACAGGAGACCGTGTAATCGACCAGTTGATTTCGCGGGGCGTGCCCGCTGAAATCGAAATGGTGCACATCGCATTTGATCTCCGTCTCGTGGTCGGAATGGGTGGAAAGGGCGACCCGCCCACCTTTACCTGCCGCTAGGATGTGCCCCGCAGGGGTGTCTTTATCCGCATACCCGACGAAGAGCAGGGAATGGGCTGATGAGGAGAGGATGCGGCGGGCGAAGCGATGCGACACGGTATGCTCGGACATCATGCCGCTGGATAGGGCATAGATAGACCCCGACCGGAAGTCGGGCTCCCGATGCCCGCGTTCGAGAATATGGAGGCTGGGAAACTCTTCAAGAATTTTGAAGCCCCGGTGATTGCGTCCCGGGTGATCGGAGAAACGATCCGCGATCTGGGTCATTTTGGTGCTCAGACCTCCGATGTGGACCGGCACTGGAGGAATGAGGTCGGCATCGATAAGCTCACGCAGCATCAGGAGCACCTCCTGAGTCTTGCCGAAGGCAAACACCGGGATCATGACCACGCCGCCCCGTTTCAGAGTCGCCGCGATGATTTCGCCAAATCGCCGTTGCTCGTCCTCTCTGCGATATTCAGAGCTCCGCTCCCGTTCGCCGCGTGTCGTCTCAATCACCATGGTATCGAATTTTTCGACCGGGAACTCCGCCGCCCTCGTCAGCGTCTGATCTTCAAAATGCACGTCACCGGTGTAGAAAAACGTCTTCCCTTCATGCTCGATTCGAATTCCGACCGCTCCGAGAACATGACCGGCCTGAAAGAACTCGCAGGAGACCCGTTCGCGGTCGCCAAGATTAAAGCGTTCTCCGACCTCACGGGTAAACCAGGAGAGTTCCGCCTCGTCGACTTGCCGATGGGAATAGAGAGGGTAGGAGGGTTCATTCAGCTCGTCACGCTGCGCTTTCATGACGTTTACCGAGTTATGAAGGAGTGCCCCGCCGTTTTCGCGAGTCACTTCTGTCATCGCGACGGCCGCGTTCGGCTGCTGCTTCATGAGGACGGGCAAGCCGCCGAGATGATCGAGATGGGGATGACTCAGGAGGATCGCATCGATAGAATCCGGTTCGAGTCTTTCGAAAAGGGGCAGGGTGTCTCGCCCAGTGTGTTTGGGGTGTGACCCGGCATCGAGGATAATGCGGGTTTCGCCGATTTCGAGGAGATAGGAGTTGGAGCCGATGTCGGGATACCGGGCGAGGTTTTGGAAACGCATAGGGCGGAAAGTCGAGGCTGGAGCGTGGAGGCTTTTACTCGCCAAATCCACCCTTCTTTTTGAGGCGTGCCTCATGGAAAAAAGCCTTCAGGAGTTGAATCGACTCTTCTTCGAGGACACCCGGGGTGATTTCGCTGGAATGATTCAGGGTCGGTTGCTGCAGGAGATTAAGAAGTCCCCCCGCTGCGCCGCCTTTCGGGTCACCACAGCCGAAGATAACCCGCCGGATGCGGCAATGTACGATCGCTCCGGCGCACATCGGGCAGGGCTCCTTGGTGACGTAGAGATCACAATCGGTGAGGCGCCAGTCCCCCTGGGCTTCCTGCGCCTGAGTGAGGGCGAGCATCTCGGCATGGGCCGTCGCGTCCCGCAGCGTTTCGACCTGGTTGTGGGCCCGTGCAATGATCCTGCCCTCCTTGACGATGATGGCTCCGATGGGCACTTCCTCTGCGAGATAGGCCTTCTGCGCCTGACGCAATGCCTGGCTCATCATGAACGTATCGCTTGATAGATCAATGACGGGGTCGTCGTTTTCCTCCGGTGAGTGGCTGACCATGGTAAAGGTTTCGAGTGACAAAGGTTTGCGGATAACCGAAACCGTGGAGATAATGCCCCCAGCATGAGCGACTGCAACACCCGAATCATCGCCCCTTCCTTTCTTGCCGCCGATTGGTCGCGGATCCGTGAGGAGGCCGCAAAGGCCGAACTGGCGGGCGCGGACTGGCTTCATCTCGATGTCATGGACGGCCATTTTGTGGAAAATGTCTCCTTTGGCCCCCAGTTTGTCGCGGCGGTCCGCCCTCACACGGCACTGACGCTCGATGTGCATCTCATGATGACCCGGCCGGATAAATACCTGGATCGCTTCATAAATGCCGGTGCGGACCGCATCACGGTTCATGTTGAGTCTGAACACGATGTCAGTGAGACGCTCCAACGGATTCGGGCGGCAGGGCTTGGACGCGGGCTTTGCCTCAATCCGGCGACGCCGTTTGATACCGTGGTTCCCTTTCTCGATCAGATCGATCTGCTCCTCGTCATGACCGTCGTGCCGGGATTCGGCGGTCAGGCGTTTATGGAAAAAGAGACCATGCCGAAAGTGGCGGCGGCACGGAGGTTCCGGGATGAAAACGGACTCTCTTATCACATCGAAGTCGATGGTGGCATCGACCGGCGCACTGTGGCCATTGCGGCACACCACGGTGCGAATGTCATGGTCGCCGGGACCGCACTTTACGGAGCGGCGGACATGGCAGCGGCGGTGCTGGCGATGCGAGGGTAAAAAGAATGGCTGCGCAAGTTCATACCGTAGCGGGGATTACGGCTCGAATTCGCGAGAGTCTCGAGGATCAGTTCAGCGGAGTATGGATCGAGGGCGAGATCAGCAATCATCGTCTTCCCGGATCGGGGCATCACTATTTCACTCTGAAGGATCCCTTCGCGCAACTCGCCTGCGTCTTTTTCAAAGGAGCTGCCGCAAAAAGCCCGGTGCGCCTGAGCGACGGCATGCAGGTTCAGGTTTACGGGAGCGTCTCGGTCTACGAGGCGAGGGGGCAATATCAGCTCATCGCTCAACTCGTTCAGCCCAAAGGCCTGGGAGATTTGCAGGCCAGGTTCGAGGCGCTCAAGCGGAAGCTCGAAGCGGAGGGCCTTTTCGATCCGGCGAACAAGAAGCCGATTCCTTCTTTTCCCACTGCCATCGGGATTGTGACGTCGCCCACCGGAGCGGCGATTCGGGACATGATCAATGTTCTCGGGCGCCGGGCACCGTGGGTGCGTGTCATGATTTACCCCGTCCGGGTGCAGGGTGACGGCGCGGCCGGAGAAATCGCCGACGCCGTGAGAGCTTTTGACGAGGCAAAGGGGGCGGCACGCCCGGACCTCGTTATCGTCGCCCGCGGCGGTGGCAGCATTGAGGATCTTTGGGCCTTTAACGAAGAGGTCGTCGCCCGTGCCATCGCAGCCTGTTCGATTCCCGTGATGTCAGGAGTCGGACACGAGATCGATTTTACGATCGCCGATTTTGTTGCCGACCGCCGTGAGCCGACGCCAAGCGCGGCGGCAGAAAATGCCGTGCCGGATGGAATCACCCTGCGCCGTCATCTCCTGCGTCTTGTTGGAACAGTCGATGCCTATACGGATCATGCCTTGAGTATTGCCCGCAGGCATCTCCATTCCTTGAAGCGTGAGATCGAGGCGAGAGAGCCGGGGCGCAGCATTCAGAGCGGGATGCAGTCGCTGGATTTTCTCGGAGAGAGGATGGAAAGCGCCCTGACCGGTCGTCTCTCTCATTCCAAAGCGGATTTGGAAAGTGCTCGCCGCGGGCTTCAGGCCCTGCAACCGGACCGCGAGCTGCTGCGCCGCCGGGAGAAGCTGAGCCAACTGATCCGGACGCTGGATTTGTCCATGGAGCATAGTCTGGCCAATCGCCGCCGTCGGTGGCAGAGCCTCGGCAGCCTGATGCAATCTCTCAGTCCCGATTCAATTCTGAAACGGGGCTTTTCAGTCACGAGTGACGAAAGCGGTCGTCTCATTACGGCGGTCAGCCAGGTGAAATCCGGAGACAAACTGCGCACCCGCGTCTCTGACGGAGAACTTATCAGTCTCGTTGAGTAGGCTCTCTCCGCTGGTTGGAATTTCCGGAATTTCCGTT
>JAGNMT010000461.1 GCA_017991025.1 Verrucomicrobiales bacterium | reverse complement strand
CCCAGTCGTTCTGTCGTTTCATGAGGATGCGCTGGTATTCCTTCGATGCCTTGTATTCGAAGTTTTCACGAAGGTCACCATAGGCGCGGGCAATCTTGATATCCTCCCGGTTTTCAGGGATTTCCTCTTTGATCAGTTTGTCGTAGGCCGCCTTCTTCTCATTGAGGCTCGGCTCGGATACAATGAGGGTTTCCTCCTGCTCTTTCTCGCGACCGTGCATGAGATCCTGGATCTCGGGGTGGAGCTTGATCACTCGTGCCATGAGCGACTTCCGGGTGAGTTCGTCAAAAGAAGCGGAGGTCACAAGCCGGCTCGCGAAGTTTCGGATCGTATTGATGTTAGCCCCGCTGATGAGGTCCGGAATGAGCCCGTTATCATCCGCAACGAGGTCGCGAAGCCGGTTCGCCGCACGCACCGAACCTTCGTCGTTGAGCTGGTCAGCCTCGAGGGAACTCATCACCGAGAGGCAGAGTGTCGGAGTGAAAACCGACTGGGAAAGACCCTTCCGTTCGCGGCAGATCCAGGCGAGGGAATCCGATGTGATGGTGCGCTGCTGAAGACCGTTTTCCATGTAGGCAATGATGGCGTCTTTGCGCTCGGAGGAGTCCAGATAGCTCGCGATCTCGGCAATGGAGCGCAGGTTGCATGCGGGAATAAGCCCGAGCATTTTGTCCACCCAGGCCTCCTCTCCGAAAGCTCCCGGGAAGCTCTTCAGGACCTGACGAAGACGAGTCAGGGAGAGATCCTCGAAGAGACCGGGAATGGCGTTTTCGTCCGCCGCGAGAATCTCCGCCGTGGAAATCTGACCGTTGTCCGGGTCGAATCCTTTGAGTTTACCCTGGAGCTCTTCACGAATGAGAATCAACTCCACCGCCGGGGCATACTGGAGCTTGACCCCTTTCCGGGCGATTTCACTGATCTCGGCGACGAGTTCGATGAGATTGTCCTGATGGTCTTTGAAAGCATTGATCTCCTTGATAATGGCTTCAACCGCTTTCACCTTGGCGCGAAGATCGCGAGCCTCGCGGAAATCGGCGATTAAGCCCTGAGACGGGTCGAAGTCTTCTTCGCGAAGCTCGAGAGGATCGGTGCGCTTTGCCGGGACGATGAACTGCATGTTCTCCCGAAGCTTTTTCTTCGTGGATTCCCACCAGCCCTTGTATTTACCCTCGGGAATAACGTAGCCTTTGAGCAGTTCCTCGAGCTTGTCGAGAAAGAGCCGGTCCCCGTGGCTGCTGAGAACGAGCCTTACCAATTCGACAGGGTCGGAGGCGGCAAGGGCCTTAAGTTCGTCTGAAGCCGTGTAACGTTTAGCGAGAAAAGAACCCTCTTCGATCGGTGTGAGCGACATTGCCGCGAACTTCATTCCCAGCTCGTGCCCGGACTTGTCCTCGAAATCAACGATCAGTTTGACCCCTAATCGATCCCAGTCGACAACCTTCCCCGCCCCCCAACTCTTGTGTTGGCAAAAGGTTCCCGGAGGAAGCAGTTCCAGTTGTTGAGCGGTGAGGGAGTCGATTTTGCCTCGTGAGACTAACTTTTCAAGATCGGGATGCATTGTCCCCCAACATAGGAAGAAGCAGCGTGGAGCCAAGTGAAAAAAAATTTTGGTTGCCAATATTGTGTCATTTGTCTAATCTGGGTCCACGTATGAGAAGAATTTTGGCAGTTTTAGTCCTCCTGGCATTCGCATCGGCATCGTTCGCGGACATCCACGAGCCACCGAAAAAGAAATATACGAAAACCCGCAAGCTGGGACGCGGTCTTTCCAATATTGTCTACGGATGGACCGAAATTCCGATGACGATGGTCCGCCAGAGTGAGCTCCATACCGAGCAGGTATCAGGGATTGCGACTGCCGGCTTCCTTATGGGAGTGCAGCGCGCCGGTGCCCGACTGAAGTACGGATTCTATGAAGTGCTCAACTTCCAGCGGCCTCTTTACAAGGACACCTATCGTCCGTCTATGCCCAGTATCAATTATCTTCCCATGCACGGTTATGAGGAGTTCCCGCCGCAAATCGGGTATCTTACGACGACGGGATATACCCGCGGATTGAGTTGGTAATTCTCATTTTAGGCTCCAGACTCTTGAAAAAAGACTGCCTGACGGCAGTCTTTTTTGTTTTCAGCCCTCCGTTTTTTCGAAAAAACAGAGCTAAACCCGGTAGGTTTCGAGAAATTGACGATAAAAATCGGCACCGGCTTCGAGGTCTGTGACCGTGAGAAACTCATCTTTTGTGTGTGCCTGCGCGATGTTTCCCGGACCACAGGCGACTGACGGGATGCCGCCCCCGGCTAAGCGCCCCGCATCGCAAAACCAGGGTGCCGTCGTGAGTCGGGAACCGATGGACTGAAGGCGACGGATCCCGTCCGTTTGCGGATCGGTAAGGAGTGGGCATGAGTCACCGACGACGGTCACCTCGATCTGGTCCGAGAGCCCCTTGCCTGCTAGAAACACTTCGACGAGGCGGCGACTTCCCCCGGCCGCAAAAAGTGCCGGAGTCTCTCTGAAATCCAGTGTCGCGTGACATTCCGCCGGCACAATGTTGGGACTACTGCCTCCTTGAAGGAGTCCCAGACTGACGGTGGGAAGTCCCAGAACAGGATCGGCATAATCCGGCAGGCGGCTTTCGAGGTGCTTGAGGAGCTCTTCGAGCAGGGGAATCAGCAGGCGAATCGCGTTGATGCCGCGCTCCGGTGTCGAGCCATGACAGGACCTGCCTTTTGTGCTTAGTCGCAGCCAGACACAACCTTTGTGGGCGTAAACCGTTTCAAGAGAGGTCGGTTCGCCGACCAGAGCAAAGTCGAACTGATCACCGTAGCGGGAGGCAAAATGTATCGAGCCGGGTTGCCCCGCTTCTTCCCCCATGAGACCGACAAAGGTGACGGCGCTTGAGAGGCGCGGGATCTCCTCACGAAGTTCGTGGAGTGCCCACAGCATCGCCGCCATGGTGCCTTTGGTATCGGAAGCCCCTCTTCCGTAAATTTTTCCGTCGCGAATTTCCCCGCCGAAAGGATCGATCGACATACCCTGCACACTCACGGTGTCGGTATGAGGAGCGAAAAGCAGGCCAGGTTTACCGTTCCCGCCGGGGAATCGGCCGATGACATTGGGCCGTCCCGGCATGACTTCATCGAAGGTGACCCCGGCCCCGCAAGCCTCAAGTATTTCACCGACACGGACGGAACAGGCCCATTCTCCGGTAGCACCCTGGCCGACGGCACAGTCAGGATTGACACTGGGAATGCGAATCAATTCCTGCAAAAGGGCAGCTGGAGAACCGGGAAAGGACATGGGCATCTCAGTATGGGCTCAAAGCGCTTGAATTTCCAGCGCCCGAAAATGCGAAAAAGCTGGATTCCGATCTCGGAATTGATTATGAGTTTGACATTAATGCGCTTTCGATGCCTTAATCAGAGCGCAAACTTTTTAAAAGTTATTCCTTTATGAGTGATCAAGAACCACCCAAGCCTTCCGTCAGCACCTCCACGGTGCCTTTAAAGAAGGAAACGGTACGCATCAGTTTAAGAGCGCAGGCGGATGAATCCGGTCCAGTGGCTCCGAAGGGGTCTACCGCGCCGATCCCTTCGGGAGGCCCATCCACAGCTTCGATTGCCGGTATCCCGACCACCGGACCAATTCTTCCTTCGGCGGCGACAGATCCGATCGACGCGACCGCCCCCTTGTCTGCCGGCGGGCCCACCACGGCTCCTATCGGTGGCGCTTCAGCGCCCACTTCCCCCAACGCACCGACACTTCCTCCGTCCGCTCCGCGGTCTGGTCCTCCAAC
>JAGNMT010000460.1 GCA_017991025.1 Verrucomicrobiales bacterium | reverse complement strand
TCTGTTTACTTCATCGTCGATCCACACAACAACGATTCGAGCTTTGACTCGGTTCGGTGGAATCCGGAGATCACCGACCTGGACAACAAATGGCCGAAATGGGAACTCGCTGAATCCTTTTCCGGACCGGCGACACCCTCCAGCGCCTGGGGCGCGTACGCCCAGGCCCTGCTGAACACGAACCGCTTTCTTTTCATCGACTAATCCGGTCACGACCGTCTTTCCCCTATCATGAATAAAATGAACGGATACACCTCCCGCCGACAGTTTCTCCAACGTACCGGCATGGGCATGGGAGCGCTGGGCCTCAGCCCCTTTCTTCCGATGTTGAACGCCAGCGACCGCTCGCTCAATCCCCTCGCTCCGGGGAAAACGCATTTCGCCCCGCGCGCGAAGCGGGTCATTCACATTTTCGCCAACGGCGGCCCCTCCCAGGTGGATTCCTTCGACTACAAACCGGCTCTCGCTAAATATGACGGCAAGGAAATGCCGGGTGAAGGTCTCAAGACCGAACGTAAAACCGGGGCGCTCATGAAGTCGCCTTTCAACTTCTCGCAGCACGGTCAATGCGGCCTCTGGGCGAGTGACCTTTTTCCGAAGGTCGCAGCGATGGCCGACGACCTCTGTGTCATTAACTCGATGCATGCGAACGTACCGAATCACGAGCCGTCGCTCATGCTCATGAACACCGGCGCGGAGCGCGTCAACCTCGTGCGTCCGAGCGTCGGCAGTTGGGTCACCTACGGCCTCGGGACTGAAAACGAAAACCTCCCCGGCTTTGTTTCCCTCTGCCCGGGCGGGGTTCCCATTGTCGAAACGCAAAACTGGCGCTCCGCGTTCCTCCCCGGGGCCTATCAGGGGGCTCACATCGATACGCAGAACACACTCATCTCGAAACTCATTCCCGACATCCGAAATCCCCGGATGCCCCGGGAATTGCAGCGCCGTCAGCTCGATCTCATTCAGGAAATGAACCGGCAGGATGCCGAAGGCAACCCCATCGATCCCGAAGCCGAGGCTCGCATGCATTCGCTCGAGCTCGCCTACAAAATGCAGATCGAGGCGACCGATGCCTTCAACGTCGAGCGCGAACCGGCGCACATTCGAGAGCTCTATGGTGACACCCTGCACGGACGTCAGATGCTCATCGCGAGGCGTCTCGTCGAGCGGGGAGTGCGTTTTGTTCAAGTCTGGCACGGAGCCGGGCAGCCCTGGGACAGTCATTCAGAAATTGCAAAAGGTCATGGGAAACTAGGAGCTGAAGCCGATCAGCCCATCGCCGCTCTTCTCCAGGACCTCAAACAGCGAGGACTCCTTGAAGACACGCTCGTGATCTGGGGCGGCGAGTTCGGGCGCACCCCGACCGTGGAATTGCCCACGCCCGGAGCCAACGACGCCAACACGAAGATGGGGCGCGATCACAATCACCACGGGTTCACGATGTGGATGGCCGGTGGCGGTGCGAAAGGCGGACTGCAATTTGGCAGGACCGATGAGTTTGGATTCAAAGCCGTCGAGAACCCGGTGCACGTGCATGATTTGCACGCCACGATACTGCACCTCCTGGGCTTCAATCATGAAAAACTCACCTACCGCTACGCCGGGAGGAACTTCCGCCTCACCGATGTCTATGGCGAGGTGTTTCATGATTTGATTGCTTGAGGCATGGGCACCGCCCTTCAGGCGCATCAACGCACGCCGATTAAGTCACGCCGCTTCGCCGATAGCTCCCTTGGCGCGGGTCCGCCCCTCTGCTACGCTGCTGGCTCATGAGTTTTCCCTATCGGTGCCGCTTTCTCATCCCCCTGTTCCTATCCACCTCCGCTTTTTCCGCCGTGACCGCACAGGAAACCAACCTCTATGTTGCCGGGACGAAACCGCTCCCGCCCCTCCCGAAGGGAGACGGAGTCTTCACTCTCGTGATCATTCCCGACACGCAGTCTTATCGCGGCAGGGACTGCAAACAGACCCCGGATAGCAACGATCCGGTCACCAATCCAAATCTTGAGGCGCAGGTAAAATGGATTCGAGACCATCGTGAGGACCAGCGCATCGTCTTTATCAGTCATGTCGGGGACATCGTGGAAAAAGACCGCCCCGAAGAATGGACCATCGCCCGTCAGCATCTCAGCATGCTCCTCGGGGTGGTGCCTTTCTCACTCACCGTAGGCAACCACGACATGGACAACGACGGCAGGGCGGAGTTGTTTCAGCAGTATTTCCCGGCATCGGACTTCGCTTCTTATCCATGGTACCTCACCAGCTACACCCACACCCGAAAAGACCAGTCCGTCTCCGCTAACAATGTAAACAGTGCCCAGATTTTCACTGCGGGCGGGAAGGATTTTCTCCACCTCAGCCTCGAATGCAACGCCCCGGACGATGTTGTTTCCTGGGCGAACACCCTGCTCACCAAACACGCCAACCGCCGCGCCCTGATCACGACCCACATGGATCTCGGCATCATCAAGAAGCCGAAGAAGGAGGACGGCTACATCATCGATCCTAAAGGCAGGATGCAGTGGGTAAAGATCCATGGAAAACGTGGAAACACAGCCGAGCAACTTTGGGACAAGCTCTATCGCCGGCATGCCAATATCGCGTTCATTTTCTCCGGCGATCAGAGCCGTGTCACGACCCTGCAGGAGGTTCGTACCGGCGATCATGGAAACGCGGTGGTATCGCTCCTGAGTGACTATCTTTCGCTATCCGTGCTCCGCCTGATGCGCTTCATTCCCTCGGCAAACGAGGTTCATGTATTATCCTATGACGTCACCCGGCGTGTTCTCGTGGAAGACACCACCTATGTCCACGACTTGTCACGACACCAGTTCACGGTTCCTTACCCGATGACGCAGGCGTCACGTTAATTCCCGAATTCCCGAACCAATGATTCCACGTTTTTCTTGCCTCTTGTCCGGAAAAAGTCATATCCTCAAACAAACCAGCCCCGAACTATGCGCCTGCTCCTCTGCCTGCTACTCGCCCCCCTCTCACTACTCGCTCAAGAACCACCGGAACCGAACTACGTTTTCCGCGCTGAATTCGTGCGTGTCATCGATGGAAACAAAGTCGCGATGAACATCGATCTCGGATTCGGGGTGTGGGTTCACAACCAGAGTCTGACCCTGCAGGATCCTGATAAGTCAGGACTAAGCGACGAAGAAAAAGAGAAAAACATGGAGCGTGCCGGCAAGTTGCGGGAGTTGCTCAAAGATAGCGTCGAGATCATCGTCCAGACCGTAAAAGACAAGGACGCAAAGCCTCCCCGCTACCTTGCCGTGATCTGGGTGGACGGGACGAACATTAATGAAGAATTAAAGAAGGCATTCCCTTAACCCGCCTAACAGGATGAGAAGAAAACAAGGATGGATCAACTGCTGTCTCGCCATGTTCACCATAGGCGCGGGACCTTTCGCGCTCGGCAATGGAGGAGGCTACAGTGGAGGCGGCGTCTCCGAAACGGGCGCGATCACCGGTTTTGAGCCGAGCGGCACCGGCACCGTGCAAATCGCTGAAGAAAATCTGGAGATCCTCTTGAAGCGGGATCAGGCAGTGGTGGAGGTGCGCTACCTCCTTAAAAATACAAAAGCCGCCAGTGCCACCGTCCGCTTCGGGTTTCCGGTCGAAGAACTGGACGAGCTCACCATGGACGAAGAGGAGAGTGAGGCTGAAGGCAGTCCCGCTAAATCGAAACGCAAGACACTCGATTACTGCAACGACTATCGCGTGGACTTTGATGGCAAGAAGATGAAGGCTACCTTCGAATTACAACCCGACGCGGAGCTCTCCGA
>JAGNMT010000459.1 GCA_017991025.1 Verrucomicrobiales bacterium | reverse complement strand
GATGATAGGCGGGTGGTTTTTTCTGGCGGGTATACTGTGGACGATTCCGGTGGTGAGTCTGGCCGCCTATTTTGGTGAAGGAGCAACCAACTGGTTGTTGCGGACGGGGGCTTCCGTTTTCCCTTCAGCAGTGGCTTTGGTGATAGTGACATGGCTTGTATTGCGGTTGGGGACCGCGCTGGCCACTCACCGGGGAAGGCGGAAACTCAAGGCGGGATGGCAGCGTTTCATCCGTTGGGAATTCTGGCCGCCGATGGTGTTTTATCCTCCGGTGGTGATCGCCATGTTTCTGATGGGGCTCCGCCGGCGGAGTCTGCTGGCGTTTACGGCGGTTAATCCGGCGATTCCCCATGGCGGAATTTCCGGTGAGTCAAAAGCGGCGATATTAAGTCATCTTTCTTCAAGCGGCGCGGTGGCTCCCTTTTTGAGCCTTCCGCAGGGGACGGAGGACAAGCTGTCACTGGTCTCCCGATGGATGACGGGTTTTCCTCTGGTGGTGAAACCGGATGTGGGAGAACGTGGCAGAGGTGTCTCGATCGTGCATGACGCCGGTGAGCTTGAGCGGGAGATAGAGAGTCGCGAGGTGGATACGATTGTGCAGAAGTACATCGAAGGTGCGGAATTCGGTGTCTTTTACATCAGGCATCCACACGAAGCGCATGGCCGGATTTTCTCGATCACGATCAAGATCATGACGGCGGTCCGGGGCGATGGAGCAAAGACTCTTGAAGAACTGATTCTTGATGACGAGCGTGCCTACCTGTCCCACCGGCATTTCAGGAATATCTATCTGGACCGCCTGGGTGAGATCCCGGAAGCCGGTGAAGAGGTCTGTCTCGCCAAGCTCGGTTCCCATTGCCGGGGAGCTTTGTTTCTCAATGGGAATCATCTCGTGACTCCGATGTTGGAATCGGAGATCGAGCGAATTGCCCGCTCTTTTCAAGGATTTCACTTTGGCCGCTTCGACCTTCGTTGCCCTGACGAGGAATCATTGAAGCGAGGGGAGGGGATCCGTGTGATCGAACTGAACGGCGTCACTTCAGAAGCGACCCACATCTATCATCCCCATACGCCCCTGCGCGATGGCTACCGTACGCTTATCTCGCAATGGCGGCATGCCTACGATATCGGTATTGCGAACGCCTCCGGAGGGGCGAAAATCTCAACTTTTCGGGAGATTGCGGAAATCCTCCATTGCCATTTCAATTCAAAGACCAACTGATATGTTTACGCTGGGAGGAGTGAGCGGCTATGAAATGGATACCACCCGGGACCAGGGGGGCATCGAGGCCGCACAGCGATTGCGTTTCCAGGTTTTTAATCTTGAGTTGGGGGAAGGCCTGGAGGAGTCGAACTCGAGTGGTCTGGATGCGGATGCTTTCGATGCCCAGTGTGATCACCTCATCATTCGCGAATCCCGAACGGGATTGGTGGTTGGCACCTATCGTCTGCAAACCGGAGGGATGGCGGGGGCCGGTCTCGGGTATTACAGTGCGCAGGAGTTCGATTTTTCTCCCTACGAAACGATTCGCGGTGAAGTACTCGAACTCGGTCGCGCCTGTATTCATCTTGATCACCGCAAGCGCTCGGTCCTTGAGTTGCTCTGGCGCGGCATTGTCGATTATGCTGATAAAAATGGTTCCCGTTATCTGCTCGGTTGCAGTTCGCTGACCTCGCAGGACCCTGCGGAAGGGTGGTGCCTCTACCGGCAGTTGGAGGGCGCTCACCTCGCTCCTGACCATTTACGAACGGAGCCGCTTCCGCGCTATGCCATGGTGGAGCCGGAGCATCAAACCGGCCCGGTGAAGATTCCTAAGCTTTTCGGCGCTTATTTAAACGTCGGGGCCGTGATCGCCGGCGCGCCTGCGCTTGATCGGGAGTTCAAAACGATCGATTTCCTGACGATCTTCGACCTGGAACAAGGCTCGGGTGCCTGGAAAAAACGTTTCATCAGGGAGCATGAATAGAGCGTTCAGACAACTACGGAAGGTTTCGCGCCTCTGCCTGGCATTCCACAAGGCCTTCCGTGAGTCGGGGACGTTAGTTAGCCCGATCGAGAGGGCTCTCTGGCAGCAGCGGCAGGCCCGCCGGATGTTGGCGGCACTGGATGTGGAGGTGACTGTTTCTGGAACTCTGCCGGGCGGGGGAATGGTTATTTGCAATCACCTCGGCTATCTTGACGTCCTTGTTATCGCCGCTCATGGCCCCGCTGTTTTTGTTTCAACCACCGCTGTGAGGAAGTGGCCGATCATCGGACAATTGCTGGAAAGGGCCGGCGCAATTCTTGCTGAACGAGGGAACCCGCGAAGTGCGGGTAAAACGGCAGCAGAGATCAGCGAGGCGCTGGCGAACGGTTTGCCGGTGATACTTTTCCCGGAAGGGACAAGCTCCGACGGATCCGGCGTCCTGCCATTCAAGCCGACCCTCTTGCAGGCTGCGCTCGACTCGCGATCCGAGGTATGGCCTGCAGCGATTATATACGAGGCGGCAGGCGGGGATACGGCGACGGACATGTGCTATTGGGGGGAGGCCGTCTTTCTGCCGCATATCATCCGTCTCGCCGGGTTGAATCGGGCATCGGCATGGCTGGCTTTCGGGGAGGCCATTCCCCGTTTCGATGATCGAAAGGAGGCCGCAAAGCGGCTTCACTCCGAGGTATGTATTCTCCTGGAGGGGCTCAAGTCGGGAAAGCAGTGACTTCGGTGTTTGACTGGTCGATCGGGCGGAATTTCGGGTGGACAACTCATAGGATTTGCCATTTGACCGGTCAGGCTTTAGATCACTTGCACTTTCTCCGTTGTCTTTTCACCGATGCGCCTGCTCTTTGTCGCCGACCTGCACTACTCATTGAAGCAGTTCGACTGGCTTTTATCCGAGGCGGGCGATTTTGATGTGGTGGTGATAGGAGGAGATCTTCTTGATCTTTCGTCGCCGCTTGATGCCGACATACAGATTGCGATCGTGGAGAAGTATCTCGGGCTCTTGAGTGAAAAAACGATTCTTGTCGTGAGTTCCGGCAACCACGATGGTGACAGTCGCAATGCGGCCGATGAATCTATCGCCGAGTGGGTCCAGGCAGCCCGGGGTGAGCGGCTGCATGTCGATGGCGATAGTTTTGATATCGGTGACACCCGGATCACGGTATGCCCGTGGTGGGACGGCGATCTTTCCCGCGCGGAACTGGAGTCCCAGCTCGAGATCGAAGCCTCCCGGTCGCCCGGACCATGGGTGTGGATCCATCACGCTCCTCCCGAGGGATCACGGACGAGTTGGACGGGTCGTAAATTTATCGGTGATGAAGCACTCCGGGGATGGATCGACCGGTTTCAGCCGGAAATGGTTTTCAGCGGGCATATCCATAATTCCCCCTTTTTCGATGAGGGTTCCTGGATTGACCGGATCGGGCATACCTGGGTCTTTAATCCCGGCCGGCAACTTGGACCGCGGCCGAGCACCATCATTCTTGACCTGAAAGAAATGACCGCTGAATGGAGTTCCCTGGAGGGGCACTCAATCCGCGCTCTCCGGATCCCGGAGGGTTAATCGC
Source organism: Verrucomicrobiales bacterium (assembly GCA_017991025.1). Classification (GTDB taxonomy): domain Bacteria; phylum Verrucomicrobiota; class Verrucomicrobiia; order Verrucomicrobiales; family DEV007; genus Arctic95D-9. The sequence continues at coordinate 252 of JAGNMT010000459.1, read as the reverse complement.
TTTGGGGTGACCCGTTCCCGCGGTTGCCGAAGCATCAGCATGTCGAGCATTCCATCAACGAGCCCGAGATGATCGTGCCCGGCGAATTGCTGCTTCAGGTCCACGAGGTAATGGTTCACCGCATCGAGGCGCCGGGCGAGCAGCTTGCAGAGGTGCAAACTCACCGAGGGGTTGCTCTCCAGGTAATCACGAGCGTCCGTCACGACATGAAACCGGCAGGGCGTCAGCGATCGCACCGCCGCCGTGTGAGGC
>JAGNMT010000458.1 GCA_017991025.1 Verrucomicrobiales bacterium | reverse complement strand
ATGCTCGAGATGTCTTCCCCGGGCCGGGGTGGAAGAAGGAGCGCGAGCAGATCGCGATCGAGAATGCTGAGGCGGCAGAGGAGGAAGCGGAGGGAAAAGTAGGAGAGGAGACGGTCGACGCGATGGAGGGATGGTGAGGCAGGGAAGAAGTTTTTAGTTGATGGTTGAGAGTTGAGAGGGGTAGGATGAAACGGATGAGCCTGTATTATCTACATCGTGGCGGAGTGACGACCGGACCGTTTGCGGAGGGTCGCTTGCGCCAGATGTGGACAGGCGGCAAGATATCGGCGGGCGATATGGTGTGCGAGCACGGCACCCGGGAGTGGATCGACGCAGAGGTGATCGCGGCACAGGTCCCGATAGAGACTCGGGAGGCGTCGCCGCTGCTGGCGAAGAGAGTGGCCCGGCAACCTTTTTTCTTGCTTTCGCTGGCGCTCTTTGCCGCGGGGGTAGGATTTGCCCTGTTGTTCCCGCAGATCATCGGGATACCGTTTGGTGCGGTGCTTATAATCGTGGCTCTGGCGATAGACCGCCCTCGATTTATCTGCGGACAATGTGGCAACCGGGTCGAGAAGACGTCGGTGATGTGCCCGGCCTGCGCGGCGAGGCTGGTGAAGCGGCTGCCTAAACGACGGGGAAAGGGATGATCACGCGCCGTTCCCTTTTTTGGGGAGGTAATCGGTGCTGTCTTCGGCGACTTTGAGATCCGGGAGGGACTTGAGAGGGTTGGATGGGGAGTCTGACCCTGTTTGGTTTGCCTCATCTTCGGCAGCGGCATCGTCGAGAGCGCCCGCTGCCCAATCGTCGATCAGCTGGCCAGCCATCAGCGCGGCCCGGTTCCAGGTGCGGAATTGAGACCGGCTGGGTTCGAGGATTAGGCGGTTGGGGAGATCGACGGTTTGATTGGCGTCGTGCTCTGCCATGACTTTACGAACCCAATCGGCTTTGGATGCGGGGACACCTCGGGTGCTTCGCCAGTTATAAATGTTCTGCTCGGAACTGCCGAAGAGACCGGCGGCCTGAGCCGGGGTGATGCTTCGCGTATCAAGCCATTCCGAGAATTCTTTTCCGTCCATGCATAGGATTTTATCATTTTGGGAAAAATATGCAAGAAATCACTTGCGCGATCTTATCAGTTTGATAAAATGCTTATCAAGACGATAACAAACACACGATCATGACAATCGACTTCGACTTAGACCAACTCACCGCACGGGGGCAGAAGCTCCTGCTGATGAAGAGCAACGAATGGAAGTGCACGCCGAGCGAGGCCTTTGCCCGCATCCTCGATCTAGCGGCCAAGAAAGCTGGCGTAAAAGCCGAACCCGAACAGACCGCAGCATGATGACACACAGCGGAGTTATAAAAATGCGGATTCCCATTCGCGAAGGTGCTCTCGGAACACTGCCGCTGCCCGATCCGAAATTTCATCGTGCGATACTTGTGGTCCCGAAGCGTCGTAGCGCTCCTGAACCAGGCGGATGCACGCCGCCACCGCGATCTGAACCGTCGTCAGATAGGCCAGCTCCACCGGAGTGGCATCTGGAGTCGCTGTAGGCCGTGATTCGATGATCAATTCCGAACCTTTCTTCTCAATCAACAAAGTAAATCCAGTCATGAAAACGAGAAAAGCAAAACAGACGCCTCCCGACAAGGATAATTCCAATCCCGCCCGGCCAGTCCAGACCATCCTGGGAAAAGACATCCTCCTCCCTCGCATCAAAAACCCGAAGATAATCCGGGACCGGGCCGGGACACTGTATGTGAAGTATCCCGACGGCAGTATGCGACGGATCACTCCGAAGGGAGATCTTCAGCGATTCACGAAAAGGCCGTATCACCCGCGCACGATCATCCGTGACTTCGCCGCCGCGATGCGTGGCCAGTATCTCGCTAAAAAGGAGGTAGCATGAGCGAAGATCGTCTCAACTTCCTGCTCGGCTTCGCAATCGTGTCCGCGATCTGCATGGGCATGTGCGTCGCCATCGCTACCTCTTCCATCCGTTCTCGTGATGCCGCCCGCGAAGAGTTACGCAGCGCCCGTCTCGCCGAAAGAGCCGCGAACGAGCAGCTCCACGAGCTACGCGCCACCATGGCCGCGCAAGGTCTTGGCGAGCTTTTCTAATAAGCAGGTCTGAACCCCTGAACCCCTGAACCACTGAACTCCTGAATCCCTTCCCAAAATGCCCGCCTCACCCGCAGATCCAACCGGAGTCGCCGCCCACGCTTGTGGATGGGGGCTCGGTAGTGCCGTGCCGATTCTGGAGAATCGGGGATTCGGAGTCGGCATGGCTTTAAAGGTCTCGCAGGCTCTTTATCTCTTGAGCGAGGGCGGGCGGGTGTTCGCCCGGCTCCAGCTGGTCGACGATAGATCGGCCCGCCGACTGGTGCTGATGGATCGCGATGCCGTGCGATTCATGCTCAACACGGAAGGCGACCACGACGCTACCTGCCGATTCACTCTCGACGCCGACGGCGACCTCATCCTCGAACCCTGACAAAAATGATCCGCTACGACCAACGCCACACCGCAGCCGCGCCTACCGTCCCCGAGTTGATACGGTCAATCGACTGGATCCTCGCCCGCCTCCGCGGGCTGGCAATGCAATACCCTGCCCGCATCAATGACCTGCGCCCTCGCATCGATAGCGCCCTGGACGAGCGCCTGCGCCTGATGCGGCTGAGGGGGGCAGAGCCTCAATGCCTCAACTCCTGAATCCCTGAACGTCTCAACCCCTTCCTTGATGAAAGATCCCTACGAAACTCTGGGAGTGCCTCGCGATGCGAGCAATGTCGCGATCAAACGTGCTTATCGCCGTCGCGCCAAGGCCACACACCCCGACCGATCGGGCGGGGATGAGGATGCCTTTAAATCTCTCGCCTCTGCCTACGCGCTGTTAGCCGATCCTGAGTCACGGGCGCACTACGACCGCACCGGACGGGCGCCGGATCCACGGGGCGCGATGTCGATGCCCGAGCAGATCATCTTGCAGGTGCTGCACATGTCCATCATCGCGAGTGGTAATCTCGAGGATGTCATCGGAGATCTGCGCAGCGAGATCGCGGGCAGGCTGGCGAAGCACCGGCAGAATTTCGACCTGGCCCGGGAAGGCGAGTCGATCGCGAGCGAGCAACTGGGCCGCTACCGCCTGCCACACGCTGAGGCGGCGGAGGATAACCTGATCGAGGGTGCCTTTGCCCAGCTCGTCAACAATGCCCGAAAAGCGCAAGAAGGCGAGGCCGCCGCGGTGAAGGCGCACGAAGAGGCGCTGACATTACTGGCCCGATACGAGGATCTCCGTCCGGTGGAGGCGAACGAAGATTATGCTGCCCGCTTCGTCTTTTCGCAGCGAGGCCGAACCTATAACCGCAGGAGGGCAAACGGGTGAGCACGCTAATCAAACTCGAATCCCGCCCGATGGGCGCGATCAATAAAGAGGCCGCGATCGAATATGTCGGTGGGCAGATCGAATACTTTGCCGAGCTGGAGCGTGACTACGGGCTGTGTCCGTGCCGCGAGCTGAAGACTCGCGTGCTCTACCGCGTCGCTGAGCTGGACCGCTGCATGGCAGCAGCGGAGATGGAGATACGGAATAGGCGGGCGGGGAGGGGCAACACCAAGCCCATGGAGGGCTGAAAGCCCTTCCAAGCGGCGATTTGTTAGCAATTACGAACGTCCCTAGAACCCCAAACCAACTAATAGATATGACACCAGCAGCACTGAAAGCACTCTCCTCGGGAGACATGGAAAACTTCATCGCAGCCAGCACGCCTGGCGGGATCGAAGCCCAAGAAAAACGC
>JAGNMT010000457.1 GCA_017991025.1 Verrucomicrobiales bacterium | reverse complement strand
GGCAGGTATGTCCGGGACCGGTAACTAGACATCGTTCGCCCAGGCTCCACCGGGAGCCCTCAGGGAATCGAGACAGCGGGCCACACCCTCCGCGTCGGGCAGAGTGAGGCCGTGATCCGCATAAGCTACGTAGGCGAGAAAGCAAGCGTAAGCGGAACCGGTTTCGTCGTCGTCGGATTGATTGAACCCCCCGTCGGCGGTGCGGTATCGCTCAATTCTTTCGAGCACAGGGGCGATCACTGCTGCCGGAGGGCGGGAGCCAAGAGCCGAAAAACAACGGGAAAGACAACAGAGATGAACAAAATCGAGTTCGTCGAGCGATTCCAGGCGATCGTCGAGATAGCGACGCAATGCCACCTCGGGCAATGGCACTTGCAGCGCCGTCAACGCGTCGATCGCAAAGCTTGTGTAATAAAGATCCGACTCGCCATCGCGGTCGCGAAATCCACCGTCTTCATTCTGCTGTCCGCGAATAAAGGACTCCACCAGAGAGGCGGCATCCTCGCCCATCACGGATCGCGCGAGCCGTGCCACCTGTAACATTTCGAGACGAAGCGACATGAGTTAATTGCAGTTCGTGATCTTGTTTAAAGGCGGATTCATCGTTACTTAACACGTCGGAACGGGAAGAATGGGCTTCGCCGGGAGGCGCGTCCAGCAAGAGTTCTGCTTCATCGCGAAAAAGAGCGCAGTTTTAAAATCACCTCATGAACAAGACATACGACTTCCTCGTCATAGGCGGAGGCAGTGCCGGCTATGCGGCTGCGCGCACGGCTCACGGATACGGCCTCACCACGGCGGTGATCGACGGCGCGACCGAACTTGGCGGCCTTTGCATCCTGCGCGGGTGCATGCCCTCAAAGACGCTCATCGAATCCGCCAATCGATTCCGCTCAATGCGACGCGCCGCCGAGTTCGGCCTGCGGTCCGGGGATGTCTCGGTGCATCCGGATGAAATTATCGCGAGAAAGCGGCGGCTCATTGGAGAATTTGCCGATTATCGTGCAGGTCAACTCGAGGACGGCCGTTTTGATCTCTTCCGGGGGACCGCCTCGTTCACAGGCCCGAACTCGGTGCTGATCAGCCCCCTCGACGGGGGAGCCACCATCGAGGTGACCTTCAAAACCTCACTCATCGCAACAGGATCATCCGTCACTCGCGTTCCCCTACCCGGACTGGAGAAGGTCGGCTACTGGACGAGTGATGAGGTGCTCGATACCGGGGAACTGCCTGACAGCATCATCGTTCTCGGTGGAGGTGCCATCGCTCTCGAAATGGCCTGCTATATGGAGGGGTTGGGCAAAGAGGTGACGATTATTCAGCGGAGCGGCCACATACTCTCCGGTGCTGATCCCGACGTCGCGGAAGCACTCCAAGTCGCCCTGCGGGAACGGAAAAACGTCACCATCTATACGGACACCTCTATCCAAAGTGCCTCCCGGGACGGGACTACCGGTCTGAAATTGATCACCTTCCAACACGAAGGCCGGGAAAAATCGGTCTCCGCTCAGGAGATTCTTCTTGCCCTGGGAAGAAGCGCGAACACGGCCCGGCTGAATCTTACGGCGGCCGGCGTGTTCGTCGATGAACAAAACGGTAAGGTGGCCTGCTCCCCCGAGCAGCGAACCAGTGCAAACCACATTTTTGCAGGGGGCGACGTCTGCGGCCCTCATGAAATCGTCCATATCGCAATCGAGCAGGGTGAGATCGCCGCGCACAATGCAGCGGTACTGCTGGGTGCCACTACCGCCCCGACCCGCATGATCGACTACCGCCTGAAACTCCTCGGAATTTTTACGGATCCCGAGGTGGCTACCGCAGGACTCTCCGAGACCGAAGCGCGTGTCCTCCAGCGCGAAGTCGCAGCAGCAAGCTATCCCTTCAATGATCATGGAAAATCCATGGTCAAAGGCGAGACTCACGGCTTCGTCAAAATGATCGCCGATGTAAAAACCGGCGAAATCGTCGGAGCCGCCGCCGTGGGCCCCGAGGCGGTGGAGATCATCCACGAAATCGTCGTAGCGATGCATTTCCACGCCACCGCTGCTGAATTTCTAAAAATTCCACATTATCATCCTACTTTGAGCGAAATTTGGACCTATCCTGCAGAAGATCTTTCAATTTACGGGTGATTAGGGTATAATTCGGCCGATTCTGGGAATTCGCCCGGTTTCTTGATCTAAAATTCTAAAATTTTTTAGCCGTGCTTAAACAAATCATCAATCAGGACGAAAACTCGGAATCCGGAACCAACAAGCCGGCAGGCGAGGCGGCATCGGCCCTTTACGCCAAACCGAGAACGGCCTCCTCAGTGACCGGGGGCAAGAACATTCTTTCCAGCGATGTAGAGATCAAAGGGAAACTGCGTTTCTCAAACGATCTCATTATTGATGGCCGGATCGAAGGCGAAGTAAACTCCGAAGGCGATCTCACCATCGGCGAAAACGCCAAAATTGTCGGCAACATCAAGACCCGCTCTGTCGTGGTCTTCGGTAAAGTCGAAGGAAACATCACGGTCACCGACCGCTGCGAACTGAAGCAGAATGCCATCCTTCACGGTGATGTCGTCGCGGGTAAGCTTGCCATCGAGGAAGGTGCTACTTTCATGGGTTCTTCCACGGTGGGCACTCCTAAATCCAGCGCTGCCAAAGTTGTTGCTCCTGCAGGCGGAAATCCCCCTCACGACGGGGGCAACCATCAGGGTTGAGGCGATAAAGTAGCAGAGCGAGAATATTCACCCTCCGCTCTCATATTGGGGGCGGGAACAGGGTGTGCCGGAGCATTCCGCTTTTGGTTTAGCGACTCACAAAAAGCGTGTTCGGGAAATTACAGCGATCCAAGAAGATAGGCCTGACATGCCCCTACTGCGGACATCCCCAGCAGGAGCCGTCCATGGTAGTCTCTTCGTTTTGCCGCGGCTGTGGCGAACACTTCCGGGTGCGTAAAGGCCTCGCGATCGCCAGTCCGGGGCTGCGGGTTTCCGGTATCGCCGAAGTCCGTCCGAGAAAACCGGCTGCGCCCTCAATTTACCTGCCCGGGAATCAAGCGGAAGAGGTGAGCCCGACAGGTGAATCGTGGCTGGTGACCACGGAAGAAAAAGAGTCAGGGGCGCGATCACTGACGCGACCGGAAGAGGACGAATCTGAAGATCCTGTTGGCATTTCCGCCGGTGCCTTTTTCGGCCTGGTGGACGCTGAGGAACCGGAGCAGATTTTCAAAGAGGAAGATAAAGAGAGCATTATCGGAGGTAAGGCCCAGGGCAGGAAGACTTTGGCGCAAGGTTCCATGGCGGCCCTGATTGGATCTCAAGTAACCAAAGTGATCGCCGATAAAGACAAAATGCCGCCCAACTATATCGCCCCCGATCAACGGCGAAAGCGGGACGAACCCGTCGCTGAGACCCGCGTGCGATGCTTCCGCTGCTACCACGTCCAAATGGTGTCCCGATACGCCAAATCAACCCAGTGCGAGCGCTGCAGCGCCTATATCAGCCTGGCGAACTACGAAATCAAGGCCGTGAAGAGCCATACGCTTCGAACTCGTGGAGATGTCTCCATCGCGAGAAAGGGTGGCCTCATCAATAACTCCGAGATTGCCTGCCACCATCTTACCGTAAGCGGTGCAATCGATGCTTCTGTTGATTGCTCAGGCAACGCCGTCTTCCGCCATTCCGGAATCGTCCGTGGAAACCTTTACTGCGAGCGCCTTGTTGTCGAAAAGAACTGCGAAGTTCGTTTTCCCGACGGAGTCATGGCGGAACGAGCCGACATCAACGGGCATCTCATTGGTGATCTGACTTGCTC
>JAGNMT010000456.1 GCA_017991025.1 Verrucomicrobiales bacterium | reverse complement strand
ACGAACATGGTGAGCAGGGGCGATCATGGCGATGTCGAAGTGGAGGTCGAATTTATGATTCCGAAATCCTCTAACTCCGGGATCTATCTGATGAGCCGCTATGAGGTGCAGATCCTCGACAGCTACGGCAAACCCGACAACGGACTCGCCTATGGTGATTGCGGCGGCATTTACGAACGATGGGATGATACAAAACCCAAAGGTTCCGAAGGCTACGAAGGCACTGCTCCGGCGACCAATGCCTCGACCGCACCCGGGACCTGGCAGACTTTTTCAATTTCCTTCCGCGCCCCGCGCTTCGATGCGACCGGGAAGAAGACCGAGAACGCCCGTTTCGTTAAAGTCGTTCACAACGGAGTTGTCATTCACGAGGATGTCGAAGTGACCGGACCAACACGTGGCGGTGCCGCCGGACCGGAAATCGCACGCGGAACGATCACCGTGCAGGGAGATCATGGACCGGTCGCGTTCCGCAAATTCCTCGTTCGTCACACGACCTTCAAATGATCACAGTGGGGCAGTGAGAGCGCCTCACCTCAATGCGCAGACATCGGATATGGCATCACCCTGAGATCACACACAAAAACGGGGAGAGCCCTGGCGGAACGCTCGTGAGCGAAGATGCCTCAAACATCGTCTTAAAAATACCCGACCCGGCATCACCCGAAAGGCCCGTCGAGCGGATCATCGCCCTGAGTGATATCTCCGGTCTCCAATCTCCGGTCTCCGCGATGCTTCCCGTGAACTTCCTCCTCTCCAAGTCCGAAATTCGCGATCTTGTCGCTTATTTTGGCGATTTAAGGGGAAAAGACAGAAAAAGCGGTCATTAAATCCCCCGCTCATCCGTTAGAAGAGATAGCGGACCTCTGCTTGAAGTCCGATCAAACCCCGTTATAGTCGAATTATGAAGAGATCTTTTCTCCTCGCAACGCTCATCGCCGCTACGATTACCCTGCACGCCGCCGAACCGAAGCGGGGTGGCGGTCTTTTTGGTTTTGGCGCTCCGGAAGGTGAACAGATCTCTGCCGGGCTTTTCCCGAGTGCGAATTCTCCAACCCCTGCCAGTGAGGGCGGAGCCTCAACCGCAACGACGAAACCGGCCAATCAGGCCAGTGAAGCCATTTTTCGCAGCGGCCAACCCAAAAAAGTGGACGCCGTCTCCTATGTGATCGAGAACGGCCGAAAGGTCGAAAAGCCCGTCGATACGAGTGCTCCTGTTTCCCCTGTCCCGATCCAGGCGATTGAGACCCCGGAGGTGGAAGGCAAGAAAAAGGGAGGCCTTTTTGCATTTGGCAAACGTGGTGATGCGACTGTCGAAGAGAACGAAGTCGTCACCCCCGTCCCCATGCCGGAGACATTTGCGCTGGCCGGTCCCAAGCCCGTTGTGGCATCTCCGGTTGCCTCTGCGCCCGCTCAGGCGAAGCCCGTGGCAAGTCCTATTCCGCCGGCGACAGCAGTGGCTGCAGCCGATACCCCTGCCTTTGAAGGGATCAAGAAGGAGAAAGAGGAAAAATCCGGATGGGGGCCTTTCCGCTCAAAGAAGAAGGTGGAAGCGCCCGTGGCGGTGCCGACAGCCGTAACGGCCACTCCAGTAGTCGCCGTACCGGTCGCCGCAACGCCGGCAACTCCCTCAGTCCCCGCCGGATCAACAGCCAAGGCGGATCCGGGAGTGGCGGCCACTACGACCACCTTCGAGGTGCCGAGAAATGAGGCGAAAAAGGACAATGACAAGAAGGAAGACAAGGGCAATCACAGCGGTGGCATTCTCTCGCCCATTGCCAACCTTCGCCCGCCCCGCAAGGATATCGATTTCTCGTCCGCCGAGACCATCATTCAGAACGGTGAGATTGTGGCAGGCTCGAATACCACTTTCGATGCCGCGCCCATGACAAACTCCGCCGGTCCGCGTCAGGCCCCTCAGGTCATCAACGGCGTCAAGACCTACTCCTCATGGAGCGATGTGAATGCCCGCTCGTCTTCAGCGGCAGACAGAATCATCGAAAAGATTCGCTGATTCTACCGGGCCTCTGCGGTTATCCTCATTCTGGCCTTGCCGGGGTAGATCGGTTCCGGCAAGGCATTTCGGCAAAAGCGCTGGTATTCTCGCCATCCTGAGGCAGCATAGAGACTCTTCCGGGATATGGCGAGTTTAGAGCAATCCATCAATTTCCAACGCCGTGCCATCATCCTCGTTGGCATTGTTCTCCTGTTGCGGCTCCTCTATGCCGCTCTTTTTGCCATCAATCCGATAGGTGACGAAGCCTACTATTGGGACTGGGGAAGGCAACCCGACTACGGTTATTACTCGAAGCCCCCCTTCATCGCCTGGCTCTATGCGTTCGTCGATTGGGTCGGTCAGGGAAGCCTTTTTGCGATCCGTGCGACCGCAGCGGTCCTTGGCACCCTCTCTATTCTGATTCTCTTCAAGTTAACGGAGAGCCTCTTCGATGCCCGCACCGGCTGGCTCGCCGTGCTACTCAGTCTCGCTGCTCCCGCTAACGCAGCCCTGAGTTTCTTTCTCACCATTGATGCCCCGCTTCTCATCTGCTGGTCGATCGCACTCTGGATGTTCTGGCGTTACATAACCGGCGAGGGCAAGACCGGGACCCTCCTCACCCTCTTTCTCTCACTCGCGGTCGGTCATCTCTGCAAGCAGATGATGATGATCTTTCCCCTCCTCGCCCTCATCTTCCTTGCCAGCCATCGCGAGACCCGCCCCTTTCTACGCCGTCCTTCGCTCTGGATGGTCTTTTTCGGTTCCTACCTTTCGCTCATTCCACCGCTGGTGTGGAACGCGCAACACGACTGGATCACGTTCGAACATACGAGCCATCACTTTGAGGTTAAAAATGAAGGGGGAAGCTATGTGATCGAACGACTTAAAGATTTCCTCTCTTTTGTCGGCACCCAATTCGGGGTGCTCTCCCCGGGAACTGCCTTTGTTCTCTTTTCGCTATGCCTCACGGGACTACCGCTTTTCGGGAAGGTCTCCAAACCCGCCCGTTACCTTCTCAGCTTCGGTGCCATCCCTATCGTCATGATGCTCCTGATCGCGCTGCGTCAGGGGATGCAGCCGAACTGGCCCGCCGTTTTCTATGTGTCTGGAATCGTCCTCACCGCCGGATGGTATGGCGGAAAATTTCAGTTTGGCTGCCCCCCGGCGTCCTGGCGTCGCCTCTTCCCGGTCACGATCGCCGTCGGAGTCATTCTTACCAGCTACTTCTATTTTGCCCCCATGGTTTTTGAGGCTCTCGGTAAGTCAGGCCACAAAGGCGACCCGAATAGACGACTCCTCGGCTACGACCTCGTCGCAAAGGAATTTGAAGTCCTGCGACGGTCCGTTCCCGGATCGGATGACCATTTTCTCGTCACGCTCGGCCATCGGGACTTCACAAGCCAACTCGCCTTCGGATTGCCTGATCAGCCTCGCGTTTACCTCTGGGATTCGGACGGCATTATTACTTCGCAATATGAAATGTGGAACAATCCCCTGGAAGATGGATTTGAAGGCAAGGACGGACTGGTCCTCCTTCCCGTTTCTTCCGAACTCCCGGACGCCTTTGTTGCCGCCTTCGAAAGTGTCTCTAAAGTCGGCGAATTCGCAGTGAACTTCGGCTATGATCGCAAAATATCCGTGTCGGTCTTTCGTGGCATGCACCTGAAGTCATGGCCCGAAAGCCCACCGCCCCAAAAGCCATAAAACACCGTTTGTCTGACTGCATGATATCCCCCGGCTATCTCTCTCCTTTCTCCCGTCGCCCCGGACTGCGCGATTCTCCGCCCGGAAAAGAATCCGTCAGTATTATCG
>JAGNMT010000455.1 GCA_017991025.1 Verrucomicrobiales bacterium | reverse complement strand
CCAGGCCGCGTCGTCGAACTGGGCAAAGCTGCCTGCAGGAGGTCCGCCCGTGTTGTTAAAAAGCGCCCAGAGCCCGCCGAATTCCTCCACCGTTCGCGCGACGACGCCCGCGATCGCCTCTGGATCTGTGATGTCACCCGCAGTGAAGAGCGGACGGTTTCCCGTTTCCGCTTCGATGGCATCGGCGGTTTGCGCGAGCTTCTCTCCGGAGCGGGCAAAGAGCATCACCTTCGCGCCCTCCCGCGCCAGCTCCATCGCAACACCCCGGCCGATCCCTCCGCTTGAGGCCATGACGAGGGCGGCTTTATCTTTTAGTCCTAGATTCATGGGGGAAGCTGTTTAGCGGGTAGCTGTTCAGCTATGTAGCCGCCTTTTTCGAGTGGGTAATCCTGGCTAAATCGCTAAAAAGCTGCCAGCTAAATTGCTAGGAACCTAAATTCGCCATCATCCTCGTCAGTTGATCGACGCGCTGCTGCCAGTGTTTCTGGCGCTCTTTCATTTCCTTGATCACTTCATCCGGGGCGCGGGTGACGAAATTCTCGTTGGAGAGCTTTGCGTTGACCTTCTTTAACTCGTCCTGGGTCTTGTCGAGTTCCTTCCCGAGTCGGGTGCGCTCGGCCTCGACGTCGATGAGCCCTTCGAGAGGCAGGTAAATTCTTCCGATCGCAGTGAGCGCCGCCGGGACTCCTTTCTCGGCTTCGAATCCGGGTGACACGACGACTTCTCCGGCACCCACGAGGCGCTGGAAAACGGAAGCCTGATCGAACGAGCCGCCTTCCGGATCGATAATGAACTTGACGTTTTTGGTCGCCCCGAGACCGTATTCCGCCTTCAAATTGCGCGCGCGGCTGACCGATTCGTAGACGGCCTGTGTCCTCGCGCGGGCACTGGCGATGACCTCCGTGTCCTCCCCGGCCAGGACTCCGGTCGCAGGCAGAATCGTCTGCATGAGAAACCCCGAACCTCCCTCTTCGCGGAATCCGAGTTTTTCCCAAAGTTCTTCACTGATGTGCGGCATAAAGGGATGCAGTAGCAGCAGGAAACGCTTGAGGATGAGATCCATCGTTGCCAGCGTCGAGGCCCGGGCGGCGGGAGTGCCTTCTTCAAAGAAATCCCCTTTCGAAGACTCCAGATACCAGTCGCAGTAGTGGCTCCACCAGAACTCGTAAAGCAACTGGGCGATCTCGTTGAAACGGTAGTCCTGGTAGGCCAGGGCGATATCACGCTCGAGTTGATCGAGACGGGCAAGAATGTCGATGGAGTAAATCGAAAGTGACCCGAAGTCGACCGGTTTCGCCTCGACCGCTCCCTCCTGCATCTGCCGATATCGGGCTGCGTTCCAGAGTTTGTTCGCGAAATTGCGCCCTTCGACGATCTGATCTTCATCGAACTTCACATCTGTCCCCATCGGGGCGATACGCATCAGGCCGAAACGCAGGGCGTCAGCACCGAATTCGGCCATCAAATCGAGCGGGTCGGGTGAATTGCCGAGCTGCTTCGACATTTTGCGGCCCTTCTTGTCGCGAACGATGCTGGTGAAGAACACATTCTTGAACGGCACTTCCCCCTGCCAGCGGAAACCGGCCATGATCATACGGGCAACCCAGAAGAAGATGATGTCCGGTCCCGTCACGAGGTCGGTCGTCGGATAGAATTTCTTGAGCGTTGCGCTCGAGGTTTCGTCACTGTTGAACATCGTCGCAAAAGGCCAGAGCCAGCTTGAGAACCAGGTGTCGAGCACGTCCTCGTCGCGGATCCAGTTCTCGGGGTCCCCCGGAGGATCGATCCCGACGTAAATGTCGTCTCCGGCACTCGTCGCGTCGAGGCTTTCGCGGGACTGCAGGTCCTCGGCTTTTTCCTTCCGATAATAGACCGGGATTTGATGTCCCCACCAGAGCTGGCGGCTGATGCACCAATCCTGAATGCCCTCCATCCAATGGGCAAAGGTCTTCTTCCATCGATCGGGGCGGAAATGGATCTCGTCATTCGCGACGGCCGCAGCGGCTTCCTCAACGCAGGGGTATTTCAAAAACCACTGCATCGAAATGCGCGGCTCGATCGGAACATCGGCGCGCTCGCTGTAGCCGACGCTGTTCTCGTAGTCCTCGACCTTCACGAGCTGACCCATCGCCTCGAGTTTTTCCGCCGCTTTGGTGCGGGCCTCAAAACGGTCCATGCCTTCAAACTCGGGACCGCCGAGAGCATTGATTGTTCCGTCAGGGTGAAAGATATCGATGATCTCGAGGTTGTTTTTCAACCCGATCGCAAAATCGTTTTTGTCGTGCGCCGGGGTCACTTTGAGCACGCCGGTTCCGAACTCGGGATCAATGTGATCATCTGAGACGACGGGGATTTCCGCCTCAGGGAAAGGCCGGATTACCATCTTTCCGATGAGATCGGCGTAGCGTTTGTCCTTCGGATTCACCGCAACGGCGGTGTCACCCATGAGCGTCTCGGGACGGGTGGTTGCGATCTCGACCCACTTGTTTTTGGTCCCGGCGACGCGGTAGCGCATCGTGTAGAGCTTGGACTTCTGGGGTTTCATGATGACCTCCTCGTCGCTCAGCGCGGTGAGAGACTTCGGGCACCAGTTCACCATGCGTTTGCCGCGGTAGATCAGTCCTTCGTTAAACAGATCGACAAAGACTTTCGAGATCCAGCGGCTGTAGTCCGCATCCATCGTAAAACGCTCGCGATCCCAGTCGCAGGAGCACCCGAGGCGTTTCAGCTGCTGGATGATGATGCCGCCGTGTTCCTCTTTCCACTCCCAGACTTTTTCGAGAAAGGCCTCGCGCCCGATGTCGCGGCGGGTTTTGCCTTCCTCCTTGCGGAGCTTCTGCTCGACTTTTGACTGCGTCGCGATCCCGGCGTGATCCGTTCCCGGGAGCCAGAGGACGTCCTTCCCCTCCATTCGGGCGCGACGGGCGAGGACATCCTGAATCGTATTGTTCAAAACGTGCCCGAGGTGAAGAATGCCCGTGACGTTCGGCGGCGGGATGACGATGGAATAGGAAGGCTTCTCCCCGTTCTCATCGCCACGAAAACATCCGGCATCGATCCAGCGGCTATACCACTGAGTCTCGACTTCACCGGGCTGATAGCCTTTTGATATTTCTTCCGCCATAATTATTTCCCTCGCAGGGGAGGGGCGAAACTATTTGTCCCTTGCGCCCCTTTGTAAAATTGAATTCCCATTTCACCGATTGCGTTCACTTTGGATGCGTTTACTATTTCCGTCCTAATTTAGCACTCCAGCCCCCGGCATCCGAACCCCATGCGATTCCTCGCGAGACAGATTAGCAACCTCAGGCCTTTGCCCGTTCTTGCCCTCGTCTCGGCCGTACTCATAGCCGGGTCGGCTCTTGTTGCCAAAGACTGGGATGTTTATAGCCTTGATGGGAGGGAATACGTCTCCGACGAAAATGTGGCCAAATTCTACCAGTTTGACCGTTTTGCGAAGCAGGATGCCGACCGGATTTTTAAACATCCGAGTCTTATCATGACCTGGAAGGTCGGTTCCGAGTCGATTTATGTAAACAACATTAAGTTCAACCTGAGTTTTCCCATCATCGAAAATGGCGGCATGGCGATGATCTCCACCGTCGATCTCGCGAAACTGGTCGACCCGGTGGTGCGCCCCAGCTACATCCGGAAACCCATTATTTTCGACACTGTCGTCCTCGATGCCGGGCATGGAGCACACGATACCGGAGCAAAAGGACCATACGGACGGGAAAAGGATTACGCTCTCGACATGGTCCTGCGTCTCGAAAAAGAACTTCAGTCGCGGGGTTTCACGACCAGGTTGACTC
>JAGNMT010000454.1 GCA_017991025.1 Verrucomicrobiales bacterium | reverse complement strand
CGGGCCTTTCAGGCCTACCGCAAAGCCGGAGGTCAAAATATGTCGCCCCTGCCGGATTTTTTCATCGGTGCCCACGCCGAGGCTGAGGGAATGACTCTGCTCACCCGCGATGTTACGCGCTATCGCACCTATTTTCCGAAAGTGAAACTGATCTGTCCGTGAACACCTCCCCTATCAACCGCGCCACCTCCTCAGGTTTCTCCGTCAATACCCGATGCCCGCAGCCGGGAATGATTTCCTGGCGGAAGTCTGAAAAGACGTCCGCCATTTCCGATCCGAGGCGAGTGAACTTTTCGTCGTGTTCTCCCGTGATCCAGAGCACGGGAATGTGAAAAGAGCGCAGGCTCCGGCGCAAGTCCTCCTGACGGCCGAGAGACCATGTCTCAAAGGCGAGGGCGATGGCTTCGCGCTTCGATTCGAGAGCCAACTGATCGCCACTGATGGCCTTTTCCCGGCTGGCGAGGACAGGCTGGCGGTTCCACTTTTCGAGAAACGCTCCCCATTCCATTTCCCGGGCGTCCTTTGCCCAAATCTCATCCGAGATACGCCGGGCGAGTCTGTCCTCGACGCAGCACAGGCCCGGATGTGCCGAGACAATCACCGCTCCGCTCCAGCGCTCTGGATGCATCGCCATCGCTTGAAGAGCGAGACGCCCTCCGAGGGAATAACCCGCGAGAATCGGTTTTTCCAATCCATGTGTCAGGGTAGTCGCCAGTTCATGAGCAAATTCAAAGAACGAAAGCGCGGAATAATCCCAGAGATCGATCGCCCGCAAACCCGGCAGGCCGATCGCTTCCCAGTCAGCAGGCGAACCGAGATTGCCGTGGAGAGCGATGATGGGAGGTCCGGGATCGCTCATCTTCGCGCCTCCCAGAATGCTTCGGTGCTCTCGTTATCAAGGAGGATTTCAATGACAGCGAAGTCTCCTGAGATCAGCGGAAAAGGATCACCCGCCATCCAACTGACGTAGTCGAGATCCCACATCGCAGCCCAGTCCGCGAAGCGCCGCGAATGCCGATTTTCAGTGACCTGCTTGCGCGCCTCGCTCAATCCGGCCATGGACGGCAACCTTGAAAAAATACGTCCTCCCCCGTTGTTGAGAATGACAAGACGCCGCCTGCCACGGCTCAACTGATCGATCAAGGCCGGCGCATTGAGATCGTAGAGAGCCGTGAGATCACCGACGATACCCCAGGATTCGGCCTCGCCTTCGGATAACCCCAGAAACGTCGCGATCTGGCCGTCGATACCGTTCGCCCCGCGACTCGCAAAAGTACGGGGATGCGGTATGTCGAGAGACGCCGCGAGATTCCATTCACGAATGGGAAGACTGTTGCCAAGAAAGACGAGAGCCTCCGAGGGGATCTGCCGGGAAAGTTCACGTAGCATCGCCGGCTCGGAGCTCCGATGATTCAGAAGCGCAGCGTCGAGCTTTTCATCAGACAAGAGGGTCAAGTCCTCGACCCGACCCTCTTGAGTCGAGGCGAACCCGGGGAACTCGTCGGAGACGAGCAGACCACTCGCTCTCGCGAGACCGGAAAAAGGGCGTCGGCTCAGGGAAAGCACGGCAATTTCAGGGAGTTGCTCAAGGTCGCGCCAGAAGCGAAGGCTCGGCACCCCGCCGAGCCGGAGGATTTTTTGCGAGGCCAGCGTTCCAAGGAGCGACTCGGACCGGATCAGTTGGCCGGCAAGGATAGGACTCTCACGCAAGCCGCTCGTCGCCTCAGCCCAGACAGGGGCTCCGAGTCCGGAAAGAAATTGCACCACTTCAGGTTGCCAGGCCGCCGGTAATTCCCCGAGGAGAACAACGAGACGATCGGTGCCTTCACAAAAGGAGGAAAGCGTTTCTCCCATGTCATGCTTTTCATGCGCGCGCGCGACAGGAAGGGTAACCGACTCCCAGTCGGCGCAGACGTCTCCCGGACCCGGTTCACCAAAACAAAGATTGAGATGGAGCGGTTCGTTTCCCGCCCACCCTGACAGAAGAGCCAAATCCTGCTCCCCCGTCACATCGATCATAACCGGTGCATACGACCCGAATATCCCCGCTTGCTCAATGGCCTGCGGTGCCCCGCTCCCCCGAAACGCGGGCGGACGATCCGCGGTGACGAGGATGAGCGGAATGCCGGAGTAAAAAGCCTCGATCGTTGCCGGCAGCAGTTCGGCCACGGCGGTTCCCGAGGTGGTCAGAATCGCGACGGGTTCACCTGTCTTCTTCGCCAGTCCCATTCCAAAAAAGGCCGCCGCGCGCTCATCAAAATGATGATAGACCCGTAACTCCTTCTCCTGACAAGCCGCCAATAGCGATGTCACTAGCGGCGCATTTCGTGCTCCCGCACAAACCACGAACTCCCTGACGCCGAGGCCGGCGAGATGTCCCAAAGCGGCCCCGGCGAGTCTGGCATTGGTGCTCATACCCTGACAGCTACACCCCGAGGAGCGATTTGACCGAGTTGCGTTTCAGCGCGAGCTCCCGCCATTCCCGATCAAAACGGCTGCCTTCGACAAGACCGACACCGCTGGGCAGAAAGACGTCACGTCCGTCCCACGAAAGGTTCCGGATCGCGACGAGCATTTGGAAAAAGCCTTCGTGAATCGCCCCGAAGGGAGCGCCGAAATGCTCCGGCACGCCGAGTCGCTTGCGGTACTCGATCAACTGCTTCAGCGCTCCGTCGCCGCGGGGACAGGCCCCGAGAGCGGGGGTCGGGTGAAGACTCCTCACGAGAGCATTCAGGTCGGGATCCGGCTGGTCAAAACGCACCCGAAGACGGGTGAGAAAATGGATCATCGAGCCCAGATCCAGAAGCGTGCGCGGCTCGCGCTCAACGAGACCGAAGGGGCTCAGTAGTTCCTCCAGATAATCGGCGACGAGCTCGTGTTCCCTTATTTCCTTGGGGTCGTTGGGGAAATCAGTAACCTCATGCCGCGGCGCGGTTCCGGCGAGCGCCATTGTCTCGAGGACCCCGTCCCGAATCGTGAAAAGCTGTTCAGGGGTCGCCCCGATGACGCCTTTTCCCCCTTCCCGAAATCCGTAGCCCCAGAGCGTCTCCGGTGCAGCGATGATCGCCTTCACGAGCGCGGCCGGCTCCCCCCGGTGAAGAATGCCCCGCTCCGTAAGAACGGGAACGGATTTTTTCAATTTACCGGAGTGGATTTGCCCGAGAATTTCATCGAAGATCCCCCGCACATCCGTGTCCCCAAGGCCCGACCACGCGATCTCGGGCAGAGGCGTTGCGCCGTTTTCCGAGAGAAGGATTTGAAGATCATCGGACTCAAAAACCCGCGCCGGCACCTTCCAGGGGCAACGATCAGTGAGCTCGAAATTGTTCCGGTAGAACACAGTCCTCCCGTCAGCAGGAGGTTTTTCGAGCGCATCGAAAGGACCCGTGCCGCAAAGGTAGCGACAAGGTCCCAGTTTGATGAAGGCAAAATCTTCCATACTCGATAGCGGCCAAAAAAGCGCGGTCCTCCGTAACGGCAGTGCTTCCCTAGCAGTAGATTACGAAAATGGCAAATAGGAGGACGCCATTTGGGGATTCTCTCAACTCCAGGGAGCCGGAAGCCAACTCGTAAGGCACCTTGACGAAGTCCTCCCGCGCTGATAGAACAAGACTCATGCTCGGTTCCATCTCGATTTTCTCTTCAGTGAGACTTTTGGCCTTCGCCATCCTGTTTGGTTCGGTTCCATACTCTCTGCGCGCTGAACCGGGATTCATCTTCGACAGCGGAAATCCGCCCTGGAAAGGCGAGCGACTCGAACTGCCTCCCGGCTTCGCCCCCGATCTGGGTTGGTCCGGGGTCGAGCACATCCGCTTTTCGCCCGG
>JAGNMT010000453.1 GCA_017991025.1 Verrucomicrobiales bacterium | reverse complement strand
CCCCGAACGGCGGTCACTACCGGATGACTTAGGAAGGAAGCAGCACGTAGTTCACCCGCACATCACCGACCTGCAACGGAGTCAAGCGGCCTTTATCAAAGACGCTGACCTCATACCCGATCTCTTCAATAACAGCTTTGACGTCGGCACCATGACCCGCCACATGGAGCGGCTCATTCACTTCGAGAAGAATTGCCGGTCGATATTTCGCGATCATTTCCCGGGCACCCCGGAGAACGGAGATCTCGTGCCCCTCCACATCACACTTAATGAAGTCCACCCGATCCAATCGATGTGACTCGCAAAATCCGTCAAGCGTGACCATTTCCGTAGTGAAAGAGTCCACGTCCCCCCCCCGGCATGCGCCCTTTTCCAGAGACGCCTCGTAGTGATTCCGCGAACCATCATGACGAATCGGAATTGACATCGTGGCCTGGCCGGGATGATCAGAAACCGCGAGATTCAAACAACTGACATTGCCGAATCCCAGTTTCCGGGAGCTATTGGAGAGCACTGCAAACATGTCCGGAGTCGGCTCGAAGGAAAAAACCTTCCCCCCGCTGCCCACCGCTTCAGAGAGAAACCGGGTGAACAGGCCAAAGTTGGCGCCAATATCAAACACGACATTCCCCTTGCGCACCAGCGCCGGCACAACTCCCAACTCGGGCTCCCCGTCGAGGGTGGCACCTTTCAACTTCTTTAGATAGTGCCTCTTCCGCAAGCGATTCTGGATCGGGGCTGGCAGCCTCGCAACGAGTGATTTGACCGAAACATTCATTACTGAACCCTAGTCCAATAATATTAATTCCACAATTACAATAACTTTAGTCCAGTTTTGGCGTGTATAGAGGCATCTCGAAGTTGGGACGTAAATCATCCACCAATTGCCAGGTCGAGAGACTCCGGTAGGTGGAAAGCGGCACCAGTTCGAGTTCGCACTCCGAGCCAACCTCACTTTTTGCGGCGCCCGTCAACTTTCGTCCGAAGACGATTCCCTGGGCGACCCGGATCCGATCAAAGGGGTAATTCCCCCGTGCATCATTGACGACCTGATATTCATAAACGCCGAGAGCATTGGCATAATCGAGCTCGGCCAGATTACCGATCACGGATTTTTCCACGAGCCGCAGACGGAGTTCCACCACCTCTGGAAGAGCCTTATTCGGCTCATCGATCCCGGAAACGATCGGATTTACCGCCGATGCCGGTTTTTTGGTCTGAATCGGAATAGCCCGCACGACAAGACCAACAGGCGACGGCGGTGTCACTTCCATAAATTGGTTGAAATGCTGAGATACCTTGGTTGCCCAGCCGCGCGCCTCTTCGGGCCCGTAATGAATCCCGTCCGTGGCCGGATACGGATCCACAAACCGCGTTACTTTCTGACTTTCAAAAACCGTGCCTTTATATTTCTCGACCGTACTGCGCATTAGTTGAGCGAGTTCGTCCTGCAATTCCCTGGAATAGCGTTCCTCATGAGAATTCGGCGGCAGTACCCAGTATGAGACTGCCCCGCCCTGCACGATCGAATCACACATCTGATCGATCAATGAACGAATCTCTTCCACGTTCTCCTCTTTAGATCGGCGTTTTGAACGCAAGGTGGCATAAAGATTAACACCCGTCTGCACCACTACCACGTTCGGATTTGACTCCGCGATGAGATCTTCAAGCTTTGGCACGGCACGAACATACCCGACACGCCGCTCGTTCGAGGCAGATTTTTCCCAAAAGCCGATCGTGCAGGGAAGCGCCTGATAATGTTTCAACCAGTAATAGGGCGTCGCTCCTCCGGCAACCACCGTATGCACATCAAAACCGGAGGCTCGAAGCGCCGTGTCGAGAGTCTGCCCAAAGGCCCCCATGCTGAGCGAATCGCCAAGATAGAGAACCTTGGGGTGCTGCTCTAACGCCGCTGAAACCAACCTCACCTGACCCGGCAGAAACAGGATCAACGATGCTGTAAAAAAGGAAGTAATCCGATTCATCGCCGCATGTTTATCACTATTTTATAATTAAATCAACGATAAGTGTCGCAATTTTTATAAATTTCGCAAACTTGAAATCAAGCGCGCCTGATCAGTGTGCAAGAACAATGGAACTCTCAACCTTACATCATCTAGTTAGGGTATTCTACAGATCAAGGCCGGCGGCGCAGAGTTTGTGAAAGTCCTCCCACTCGAGTTGGAGGCTGCTATCCGCCTCACGAATGCGCTGCATCGTTACGGTGGCGACCTGTTCGCGCGCCGCCGTCAGGGTGCGACTCACCCGTGTCTGGTCGTATTGCCACATCCTGGCGATCACCGCCTGGCTGATCCCATGCAAATAGGAGAGTTTCAGCATCAGAAGAACATCCGGCCCGAGTGAATCGAATGCTTCCCGTATCGCACGTCCCATCAACTCGGAGAGATCGCTATCGAGAAGACTATCCTCCGGATTTCCCCCGGCAACCCTATCAAACTGATCACCCGAGCGCTCATCGTCATCATCGTACGATGGCAACTCCCCACGGAATTTATCACGGCGTTTCAGGTCGAGCCACCGGTTCCACGTGGTACGTATCATCCAGGTGGAAAGCGATGAACGCCCTTCAAATTTTTCGATGAGGGGACGGGTCTGTCCATTCTTACCGGCACCGAAACATTCGGCAATAATATCCGCGACCAGGTCCTCCGCCTGAATACGATCCACCCCGCGAGACATCATCAAACGCTCCAGCAAGGGGCGGTAGGTCTCGTCGAATTCACGAACAGCCGAAACATCACCGCTCACTGCCCGATCGACAAGATCGAGATCCTCCGCGTATTGCAGCGGTTTTACTTCGGGGATGGGGCCGCTCGTCATTTTTGCTAATGTAACAACCCGGAAAACAAATGATCAACCCAAAGTATCGCTTTCTCGAAGGGAGGTTTTCCCCCAATCGCACTGACTCAGGCGGCTAAGCTCTCACATCTTCGACGATTTCCCCATCCCGAAGATGAATCCGTCGATCCACCCGGTCGAGGAGACGGTCGTCGTGAGTGGAAAACACAAATGCCGCGCCGCAGTCCTGATTGATCTTTCTCATCAAATCGATGATGAGATTCGCGTTCTTCGTATCAAGATTCGCCGTTGGCTCATCAGCAATGACCAGGGCCGGATTACTGACGAGAGCGCGGGCGACCGCGACTCGCTGCTGCTGCCCCCCGCTCATCTTCTGGGGACGGTGATTCATACGATCACTTAACTCCACTTGTTCGAGAAGGCACTTCGCCCGCTTCGCCGCCTCACTTTTCGAGACCCCGCTGATCTGAAGCGGAAGCATCACATTCTCCAGTGCAGTGAGGACGGGAATGAGATTGAAATTTTGAAAGACAAATCCGATCGAGGAATTCCGCAATTCACTTCTGCTGCCATCAGAGAGCCCCGATGCCAGCCTACCAGCCACGAGAACCTCACCCGAAGTCGGCACATCGAGAAGCCCGATCAGATTGCAGAGGGTCGACTTTCCCGAACCGGACGGTCCCCATACAGCGATGAATTCCCGTTCCTCTATCTCCATCGTCACATCGGAGAGGGCATGCACCTCCGTATCTCCAAAATGGTAAGTCTTCTTGAGCTTTCGGGTCTCGGCAACTTTCATAGGGGTCGACATACGATATTACTTGCAGTCTATTCACTGGAGCTCATTTTGCACGGGGTAAATGATCGAACGCACATTGTTAATAATTTGGGGGATTTGGCTGCTCGTCATTCTGGTCGCCGCCTTTCGCGTGTTCGGGTTTCTTTTCGAACGCCGGAGACAGGATCGCCGGTGGGGAAATGGAACCAAAAATCAGCAGCCGGTCGC
>JAGNMT010000040.1:7557-14317 GCA_017991025.1 Verrucomicrobiales bacterium | reverse complement strand
GGACAGATACGACCGTAATGCGATGGGTGTACGTCACGAACTTCGAATCCGGCACGATCCCGGTTCAAACCGCCAGGCCCGAGAGCCGAGAGGCGGCGCTTGTGGGTCAATTCCGAGAGCGGGTTAATCTGATCCATGAACTGGCTCAGCTGTGAACGCCCGAAGAAATCGCGCACCACGGCAGCAAGGGCCTTGGGGTTCACGAGTTTCGAAGGAGTCATACCATCGAGATTGATATCAAAAAGAGTCATGCGCTCTTTGACGAGACGCTCCGTTCTCGCAAGACCGACCCGGCACTGGTTCGCGAGGAGCTCGCCAACAGCACGGATACGACGGCTGCCGAGGTGATCAATATCGTCAAGAACCCCCTCACCCCGGCGAAGACCGAAAAGGTAATCCATCGAAACAAGGAAGTCTTCCGGCGTGATGACACGCTCGTTATCATCGACATCGAGACCGAGCTTCTGGTTGATCTTATAACGGCCCACACGGGTGAGATCGTATTTCTTCGAATCAAAGAACAAACGCTTCAGGAGAGCGCGTGCATTTGCCACGGTTGGCGGATCGCCGGGGCGAAGACGGCGATAGATGTCCTTGAGCGCCTCTTCCTCATTTTTCGCCGGGTCTTTCCTGAGCGACTTGATAAGAAGATCATCATGAGACGCGGTAATGACGGGGACTGACTTCACGCCAAGGGAATGAAGCTGGGTAATCGTCGCGAGGGTAAGAGGCTCGTAGGCTTTCGCAACGACCATATCACCATCGAGCACGTCATTGAAAATGACTTTGTTCGCAAGGTCGGCCTCATCCATCGACGGATCGACCTTCAATTTCTCGAAGTCGTAAAACTGCTGAATGATGTCTTCATCGGTCGGATAGCCGATCGCACGGAGGAAGGTCGTTGCCAGGAATTTACGGCGGCGACGGCGGCGGTCGAGATAAACGTAGAGCAGGTCGTTCGTATCGAACTGGACTTCCATCCAGGTCCCGCGATCCGGAATAATTCTGAACCCGTAAAGAGTCTTGCCATTGAGATGAAGATTCGTCTCAAAACACACCCCCGGCGAACGGTGGAGCTGGCTCACAATGACTCGCTCGGCACCATTGATGACAAAGGTCCCGCGCAGAGTCATCATCGGGAGTTCCCCCATGTAAACCCGCTCCTCTTTAGTGCCGGACTCATCAGTAAGGGCGAAGGTAACGTAGAGAGGCGCACTGAACGTTTCTCCGTCACGGAGCGCTTCAAGAGCGGTCAGCTTTGGCTCACCCACTTCGTATTTCAGGAAGTTCAGAGTGAACTTCTCATCATAGCTCTGGATTGGGAAAACCTCCTGAAAGACCGACTGCAGGCCAGTGGAAACGCGGGCATCAGGGCCGATATCCTGCTGCAAAAACTCCTTGTAGGAGTCAAGCTGTACTTCAATCAGATTCGGCGTCTCAATTGCCTCCTCAATTTTGCCAAAGTACAAACGTTCAAGTTTTTCGGGTCGTGCTGACATATGGGCGCTGATAGGTTGGTCTAGGGGTCGTCTTATCTTATCTCCCGGTGACAAATCTCCCCCTACAGCCTGACAGCTGTACACGAAGAATCGCCGGAACCCGGGAGCTGATCGTCAAAAGAAAAGACGACGAAGTCTGAATGCTTTGAAAAACATTCAGAATTCGGCGTCACTTCAGTTTTGCGGTAAGGAGGAATGCACTTTCTCTGGACTATCTACGATTGTTGCAAGGACTTTCTTAACAAAAAGTGAAAAAAGTTGTTCCGGCCCGTAACCGGGCCGGAACAATTGAAACTCAAATTACTTGAGGTCGATCTTGGCGCCGGCCTCTTCAAGCTTGGCTTTGATGGCATTGGCCTCGTCTTTAGTAGCCCCTTCCTTCACAGGAATAGGAGCGCTCTCGACAAGCTTCTTCGCCTCTGCCAGACCGAGCCCGGCAACGGCCTCGCGAACCGCCTTAATGACGGCGATCTTATTGTCGCCGAAGGAGGTAAGAATCACGTCAAATGACGTCTTCTCTTCAGCTGCCTCACCGCCACCACCGGCAGGCGCTGCGGCAACTGCCACGGGAGCGGCAGCGCTGACGCCCCACTTTTCTTCAAGAGCTTTTACAAGGTCAGCGACCTCGAGGACGGTAAGTCCGCTCAACTGTTCTACTATTGCGTTTGTATCTGCCATATTTTTGATTGGGTGTCGCCACGTCGAAAAGCGCTTCGACAATTAACATGCTGCGCTCAGCATTAGGCAAGGAACCCGGTTTTTGTTTTTTAGTATTGCAGCGCTCCACCGGGAGCGCCCAAATTCGGAAGTTAATAATCAGCCCTGATCTGCTTTCGCCTTGAGCACCCGCGCGAGCGAGGCTGCGGGTTCATTGAGCACCGTAACCAGCTTCTGAGCCGGGGCGGAAAGCACGCCAAGCAACAGCGAACGGAGGATGTCCATCGGCGGAAGGTCCGCAATCGCGATCACACTGGGGCCATTGAGGAAAGCACCGTCGAGAACACCGCAACGGATCCCGACCTTGTTGATTTCCTTTCCGTAAGTTTTGAGAACCTTCGCGGAAGCGCAAACATCACTGGCACCGGTTACGATCGCCGTTTGCCCGGTGAGGTTGGCAGCGAGTTCAGCGGGGTATTCAGCCGACGACGCCGCCTGCTTGACAAAGGTATTCTTAGCCACCTGAAGCTTTGCTCCGGTCGCGACCAGCCTCTTTCTAAGCTCCTGGAACTGGGCCACCTTCATCCCGGAATAGTCAATGACGATCAGGAAAGGCGAATCGTTGATCTGGCTGAAGATATCGTCGATGACGACTTTTTTTAATGCTTTCATCGTTTCAGAAATTGAATTTGAAAAATAGAGTTAGGAAGATCCCACGATGGATCAATGCCACTGAGATAGATCGATGGAGATGCCGGGGACCATGGTAGCGGTCAGCGCACCCTTCTGCAGGAAGATCCCCTTCGCTGTCGCGGGTCGTGCACCGGTGATCGAATCCGCCACTGCCTTTCCGTTTTCAATAAGAGCAATATCCTCGAAGGAAAGCTTTCCGATCGGGACCGAAATATTTCCGTTCTTGTCGAGTTTGAAATCGATCCGACCAGCCTTGACGGCTTTCACGGCACCTGCCGTGTCATCGGTGACCGTCCCTGTCTTGGGATTAGGCATCAACCCGCGAGGCCCGAGTTGCCGGCCCAGTTTACGCACCTCAGCCATGGCAGAGGGGGTCGCAATAACCGCATCGAAATCCATAAACCCGCCAAGCACCTCTTTGATGAGCGCTTCATAGCCAACAAACTCCGCGCCCGCGTCCTTTGCCGCTGCGGCAGCCTCGCCCTCGGCGAAAACAAGAACCCGAACATCCTTGCCACTTCCGTGCGGAAGGGGACAGGTCCCGCGGACCATTTGATCAGATTGACGGGGATCAACGCCCATCCTGAAGGTGAGAGTGACCGTCTGGTCAAACTTCGGGGCCGGGAATTTCTTCACCAGTGAAACCGCGTCCTCGATCGAGTAGACAGCCATGCTGTCAACCATTGCTGCCGCCGCCTTGTATCGCTTACTTCTTTTCTTTGGCATGTTCTGAATGCAGTCCTAACGGATGTTTTTCACCCTCCTGCGCTTGGGTTTATTTCAAAAAATCAATCAACAATCTCGAGACCCATCTGACGAGCCGTCCCTGCAAGAATACGACATGCCATTTGCTCGTCGCTGGTATTCATATCCTCCATCTTATTCCGGGCCACTTCGAGAAGCTTGGCTCGGGTCAGCTTCCCGACTTTTTTCTTATTTGGCTCGCTGGAACCCGAGGCAATATTCGCCGCCTTCTTGAGAAGCACGGCCGCTGGAGATTTTTTCGTAATGAAGGTGAAGCTCTTGTCCGCGTATACGCTGATGACGACGGGCAGCACATCACCTTCGCTTCCCTGTGTGAGGGCGTTGAACTGCTTGCAGAACTCCATGATGTTTACTCCGGCCTGTCCAAGAGCAGGGCCTACCGGAGGAGACGGGTTCGCTTTCCCTGCAGTAATCTGCAGCTTGATTAATTTTACTACTTCTTTAGCCATCGTGCTTCTTTGTTGAAAAGGTTATCTGTCTGTGTTTTCCGGTTTGCGCGAGGGAGGTTAGCCCTCAGCCCAACTCCACCTGCCAATACTCAAGGGGCACCAGAGTTTCACGTCCAAAAATGTTCACTGAAACCATCAACTCGCCTTTTGCTTCATTGATCTCAGCAATTACGCCAGCCTGCCCCTGGAACGGGCCATCAGAAACGACCACAGAGTCTCCCACCTCGTGAGTGATGGAAGGTTTCACACTTCCTTCGCGCTCCTTGATCTGGGCAAGCATACTCTCCACCTCGTGCCTGGGCATGGGAATGGGACGGCCCTTTGTTCCGGCGAAATTGATCACCCCATCCGTTTCCTGAATAAAATACCAGGACCGGTCCACCAGCGTGTTGTCCTCGTTGAGGAGGTGCATGTTAACAATGATGTATCCGGGGTAGAATTTACGGTTCGCCTCCCGCTTTTGCCCCCCCTTTACCTCGGAGATCCGCTCCTGGGGCACAAGCACCTCATAGATGAAGTCGCTCATCTCCTCGGCAACGATGCGCCGCTCGATGCTGTCCCGCACTTTCAACTCCTGTCCGGAGAGAACATGCATCACATACCACTGGTCTCTTGCTGGGGGGATAGTCGGCATCGTTGGTCTGGAAAATCAGTTTAACTCGGGATCAAAATCCAGTGGTCAGGAATGACATGGCCTGATGCATTGCGAAGTCGATGGTCGCCACGAAAGCCCCGAGGAGAACCATCGCAATGAGAACCACTATGGTCGAATCGATCAGTTGCTTGTATTTCTTGAGACCCTTTTCCTTAGGATCCCAAGGCCAGGTGGCCTTTTTCAATTCGCCCCGAACCTCACCAATATATTTTGTTAACTTCATGTCAATGACGGGGGATAACGGGAATCCCGGCCTCAGGATTGGCAGGGCAGGCGAGACTCGAACTCGCAACCAACGGTTTTGGAGACCGCTACTCTACCAATTGAGCTACTGCCCTTCTTAAATTTCACTTAGTGGCGGAAAGAGGGGATCCGAAAACTCGGGTCCCCTCCATGCTTCTTGGGAGAGAAGCGCGGGCAAATATCACCCGCACCTCTCCGAAAATGAGTTAATAATTCTTAGTCAATGATGTCGGAAACACGACCCGCACCAACAGTGCGACCGCCTTCACGGATAGCAAAGCGAATTGTTTTTTCCATCGCGATAGGCGTGAGGAGCTCGACTTCGATCGCAATGTTATCACCAGGCATCACCATCTCAACACCGGCAGGAAGCTTGACCGAGCCCGTCACATCCGTAGTACGGAAATAAAACTGCGGGCGGTAGTTGTCGAAGAAAGGAGTATGACGTCCGCCCTCGTCCTTGCTGAGAATGTAGACCTCAGCCTTGAAACGCTTGTGGGGCTTGATCGATCCCGTTTTCGCGATCACCTGGCCACGCTCGACATCGTCTTTCTTAAGTCCGCGAAGGAGAAGACCGACGTTGTCACCGGCACGCCCCTCGTCGAGGAGTTTACGGAACATCTCGATGTCCGTGACGGTGGTCTTTTGCGTATCGCGAATACCAACGATCTCAACTTCGGACATCTTCTTGATAATACCGCGCTCGATACGACCCGTCGCAACAGTACCACGGCCTTCAATCGAGAAAACATCCTCAACCGGCATAAGGAAATCACCATCGATCGGACGCTCCGGAAGCGGAATGTACTCATCGACAGCCTGCATGAGCTTCATGATGTTCTCACGCTGCTCTTTGTCGCCTTCAAGAGCCTTGAGACCCGAACCGCGGACGATCGGGATGTCATCGCCCGGATAGTCATACTTGCTGAGAAGCTCGCGGATCTCCATCTCGACCAGATCGAGAAGCTCTTCGTCATCAACCATGTCAACTTTGTTGAGAAATACAACAAGGGCCGGAACACCAACCTGGCGGGCAAGAAGGATATGCTCACGAGTCTGGGGCATCGGACCATCAGCCGCTGAAACGACGAGGATACCTCCATCCATCTGAGCGGCACCCGTGATCATGTTCTTCACGTAGTCGGCATGTCCAGGGCAATCCACGTGGGCGTAGTGACGATTGGCCGTCTCATACTCAACGTGCGCTGTGGAAATGGTAATACCGCGCTCACGCTCTTCGGGCGCTCCGTCGATTTCGTCGTAGGCGCGCTTCTGCGCCAAACCAAGATCGGCGAGAGTTGCCGTAATCGCTGCGGTTAGCGTGGTTTTTCCATGGTCAACGTGACCGATGGTGCCCACGTTCACGTGAGGCTTGGTACGTTCGAATGCTGCTTTAGCCATTGTCGTTTGGTTTTTTTGTTGGTTTTTTCGTAAATTGACCGCCCTGCTGCTGATCTCATCAATCTGTCGCAGCGGAATCGCCCTGTGTTATCGTCTCGACTCTTACTCAAGTGGAGCTCTTGATGGGAATTGAACCCATGACCTCTTCCTTACCAAGGAAGTGCTCTACCCCTGAGCTACAAGAGCCTTTCAGCACCTTGAGCTTCAAGGATCAAGTGATCCAATGACCCAGGCTTCTAGTCTGCTTGAAAGGAAATAAGCCTCGGGGACCTTACCCTTGCGGGAGGGAGCACCGAGGCTTGTGACCAGACCGGCAGATTTAGGGGCGAAATTTACTCGACAGGGTCGTTCTGTCAAAAAATTATTCTGAATTCATATAAAAAAGCCGAAACTCCTTT